>JASGCF010000109.1 GCA_030054275.1 Limnohabitans sp.
TGGAAGAGGTCGCGATTTCCTTCGCGGCTGTTCGGAATACTGATGCTTCTTGGGGTCCTCCCGTTGGCTGCGGTTTCGCCTGTGATCGCGCAGGGATTCGATGTGCCGTCTGATGGAAGCGACGGCGTGTTTGCGCCGACCACCAACACGGTGATTGATCTTGGTCTCGCAGGAACCGGCGCGTGGAACACGCCAGGTGATGGCAACGGTATCTACGACTCCGAGCAGTGGTTGATCGTCTTCAAGTACGCATCCGTGCATGTGCCGGCAGGCGTGACCGTCACCTTCAAGAATCACCCAAAGAATCCCCCGGTCGTTTGGTTGGTCGACGGCGCCGTCGAGATCCTCGGCAATGTGCGACTCGATTGCCCGAACGGGGCATTCGCGGCCGGCCCCGGCGCGTTCCGAGGCGGCAACTCCGTGCTGCCGACGAGTGGCTTCGGACCTGGAGCGGGCAACCGACAGAATCTCGCGACATTCGACTACGGCAATGCCACTTGCTTTCCGCTCGTCGGTGGTTCCGGCGGCGGAGGCGTACACGAGTTTGGTCCGATTCTCGCGTTTGGCGGTGGTGGTGCCATGCTCATCGCCAGTAACACCCGTGTGCAACTGGCGGGTGAACTCACCTCAAACTCTCCGACGAGTTTCCTTGGTTTCAGCGGCACAGGCGGCATGATCCGCGTGGTTGCTCCCTTGGTTGACGGCGGTGGAATCTTGCAGGCGCGGGGGCTCGGAAATGGGGCGCTCGGGAAGATTCGAGTCGAAGCGAACACCGTTGATCTTGCGCCCTCTACACCGGGTTACTCGTATGTTCCGCTCGGAAAATCGTTTGTCTTCTTGCGCGAAAGCGTGACGCCATCGGTGCGCGTTCTCTCGGTCGCCGGCGTATCCGCGCCGACCGATCCCTCGGCAGGCTTTCAACAACCCGCAGATCTCGTCGTCGGAACGCCCAATGTTGAGGTACTCGTGGAGTGCCGAAATGTTCCGACGAATGCGACGGTGAAAATCCACTTCCGCTCAGCGCAGGGCGATGCAATGTCCACCGTAACCGCGACCTTGCAATCGGGCGACGCGACGCTTTCGACTTGGATTGCAAGTGGCTCGCTCGGCACTTCGCAAGGCTTCTCGACGGTGCAAGCGGAAGTCACGATTCCGTGAATTGCATTTCTCATGGTGTCAGACCGGCGTCGCACAGACGGAAGTCAGCCTCCACTGAAGCATTCCACTGAAGCATTCCACTCAATCTTTGTTTCCAGTATTCGCACTCAGTCCGTAGAAGCGCACGCGTCGATGGCAACCCTCGCAACACAACTCTTCCGTAACCTCGGCCGCTTCGGTCGACAAGGTTGTGCGGCAACGCCGTTGCTCGCAGCGTTCGTGCTGGTTGTTGGACTTCTCTTGCCATTCCGTGCGACGAGCGCGCGGCCGACAGATCCGCCTCTTGCCTCAAAAATCGTCTCCCGCGAAGTTGCGGTGTTCGTCGACGGTGGATCGGCTGGGGCCGCTACATCGGCAGCCGTCGCGAAGCGCATCGTCTCGCGTGAAGTTGCAGTGTTCGTCGACGGAGGCGTGGGTGCCACGCAGACAAGTGCGGCAGTTGCACATCGCGTCGTTTCGCGCGAGTACTCGATCGAGGTCAACATTCCCGACTGCAGCGAGAATGACTTCACGCCTGCCATCGTCGCCGTGGATTTCCTCGGCGGCGCGGGCTTCACGCGCATCGACACCGTGAGTCAGTTCTGTACATGGAACGCCGTTCCAAGTGCGCCGTGGATCACCATTTCGTCAGGCGGAACCGGGAACGGACTGAGCGGCGAGATTCACTTCGTCATTGCCGAGAATGACACCGTTGTCGAACGCGTGGGCGCCATCGTCGCAGCCAAGTCGCAGTGTGTGATCACGCAGGCCGCTGCGTCTGACTGCAACAGCAACGGGTTGTCAGATCGCGTCGAAGTGAAGGCCGGTTCGACGCCCGATTGCGACGGAAATGGCATCCCCGATACCTGTGACATCGCAGCCGGTGCCGCAGATACGGATGGCAACGGCGTGCCCGATTCATGCCAGTACGCAGATCTCGTGTTGCTCGCGGTCGAACTTCCGAAGGACGGCGTGACGGCGGGGACGCCGTTCACACTCCACTATGAGGTTCGGAACGCGGGCGATTGGCCGGCGACGGCTTCACGCGTCGATCGATTCTTCCTCTCGAGCGATGCGAGTGTTGGTGGCGACACATTCCTGCTCGATGTCGCACGCAACGATTCGATCTCCGCCGGCGGCGTGGGGGCCATCGACGCCGTTGTGACGGTCCCGATCACGCTTGCGGGATCGTGGTACATCGTCGCTGTCCTCGATGCCACAAACGCGGTACGAGAGAATGCAAGCGGCGACGCGAATAACACATCGGTGACGCGCAACCCCTTCACTGTGGGAGAACCATCGCTTCCCAATCTTGTGATTGAGAACATCACAGTGCCGGCGACCGCTGAAATCGGCGGCTTCATCGCGCTTTCATGGTCGGATCGCAACAGCGGTGAAGGGCCGATCGCCAAGACCGCTGGATGGAGCGATCGCGTTGTGCTCTCGACGAATGAGGTGCGTGGTGATGCCGACGACATCGTCTACGGTGCGCTTCGCATCGAAGGCCCGCTCGAACCAAGTGCCACTCGCAGCGTCGAGCAGGTGATTCCCGCGCCATCCGTGCCGGGCACCTACACCGTCTTTGTGGAGTGTGACGCGAATGGTGAGATCGAAGAATTGATCGGCGAGGCCGACAACACGCAACGCGCGAAACTTCCAGTCGTCGTCTCGTTCCCGCCGCGCCCCGATGTGTTGGCCGAACCCGTCATCGCGACGACTGCAGTTGTCGCGGGTACTCCGGCCACCATTTCGTACACGGTTCGAAACTTCGGCGAGTCGTCGGCGCTTGGACTGTGGCGCGAGGTTGTTTCCATCGAGCGATTGAGCGAGCCAACGCAACCACCACTGGTCATCGGCGCGTTCTATCGCCAAGGCCCGCTCAAATCAGGTGCAGCCATCACGCGGCAGGATCTCATCGTTGTTCCGCTCGACGCGAGTGGTGATGTGCGATTCCGAGTCGAGGTCGATGTTGACAACGATCTTGATGAGGGTGCACCTGAGCGCGAGGCGAACAACCTTACGATTTCGCCAGCGGTCGTTTCTGTTGCACTTCCGCCGCTTCCAGATCTGGTGGTATCGGCGGTGAACCTGCCATCGTCGGGGGTGGAAGGCGCACCGCTCCGTCTCGAGTGGACTGGTTCCAACGCAGGAACGAGCGCGACGCCGCTCTCATGGTCTGAGCGTGTGTATCTTTCGCTTGATGCGACGCTTGATGCGTCAGACCCGCTTTTTGCGACGGTCATCCACGCGGGCGTTGTTCCTGCGGGAAGCGGTTGGACCGCGAGTGCGGAGGGAGTTCCGAGCGCAGTGGCGGCGGGCGTACCGTTCCGAGCGATCATCGTTGTCGACACACTTGGACAAGTCACCGAAGGGCCAACGACCGGAAGCGCCGAATCGAACAACTTCAGCGTTTCGAGCGGAACATGCATACTGACGCCCGCACATCGGGCCAATCTCACCGTTGAACTGCGAACGACGCCATCCTCGTGGAGGGCTGGCGCATCGGTGGAGGTCGCGTGGGAGACCAAAAATATCGGCATCGTCGATGCCGTTGCACCGTGGACTGAATCGGTGCTGCTCTCGACCGACGCAACGCCATCACTCGACGACCTTGTCTTGCGTGTTCAGCAATCGGTCTCGACGCTCGCGCCTGGTGGTACCCAATCGCGCGCGGTCGCAGTCGTTCTTCCTGAGGACTTCATCGGAGGCGAGCGCTACCTCATTGCGCGAACCGACATCGCTGGCGTGGTTCCCGAGTCGAACGAAACAGACAACATCGATGTCTACGGGCCGTTCGCGATCATCGCGACGCCCGCAGCGGATCTGGTTGCAAACGATCTCGCGTCGCACACTGGGGCATTCGTCTTCGGATCAGCCGTTGATTTCACATGGACTCTTGAGAACGCAGGCATCGCGGACGCTGTCGGACCATGGACGAACACCGTCTTCCTTTCGACCGACGCCGTCGCGAGTGTGGACGACATTGCGGTCGGTGCGTGGACCGATACAACGCTGGTGACGGGCAGCGCGCGAAAGGCATCGGTCGCAGGCGCGCTCCCGCTTCGCAATGAACTCACAGACGGCAGTTACTACTTCATTCTGAAGGCGGATGCGAATGGGTCTGTTCCGGAAACGATCGAAGCGAACAACATCGCGGTGCTTGGACCGGTGTCGATCGCGCGACCGCCACTTGCGAATCTCCAAGCCTCGCTCGTCGGGATTCCGACTGCGGTTGCGCTTGGTGTACCGTTCGAAGCGACGATCGAAGTTCGGAATGTCGGGGCTGCATCGTTCGGTCAAACCCTGACCATCACACTCGCGCTTGAAGGTGCAGCAGTCGGCGAAGTCCTCGCAACATGGAACCTCGTCGGTGGAGTCGAACTCGGCGAAGTGCGCTCGGTTGGTGGGCAGGTTGTCGTTCCTGCGACCAGTCTTCCGGCGAGTTCCACCGCCGGTGGCACGCTGCGACTCGTCGCCTGTGTGGATACGACATTCGCGGTGGTCGAATCGAGCGAAACAGACAACTGTGTTTCAACCTCAGAACTCCCCATTCTGCGCCCAGATCTGGTCATCACTTCGGTGACGGCGCCCGCAACGGCGCTTGCTGGGTCGGCGATTCCCGTGCAATTCGTCGTGCGCAACGATGGCGCTGCGGTCGCGTCGGGAGTTTCGCGCGATGGCGCGTACATCTCGTTCGATCGCGCGCTCGGAAGTGATCTGTTGCTCACGGTCGCGCCCGTTGTCGATGCGCTCGCCCCAGGTGCAAGCGTGGTTCGCACGATCGATGTTCCTGTTCCAGCCGATGCGGAAGGCGCGAACTGGTTTGCCGTCGAAGTGGACGACGGTGCTGCCATCAGGGAATCAAATGAGTCGAACAACGGCGCGGTTGCCACGATTCCAACCGTGATCGAACCGCTCGCGCGACCTGATCTCGTGGTGGATGCCGTCACTGTTCCCGCACGCGTGCATGCACGACAGAAGTTCACGGCGTCGGTCACGGTTCGAAATGCAGGCACACAACCAACCGATACGGCATGGCTCGATGGCATAGCCATTTCCTCGAACGCGACCTACTCGCTGGGTGACATGCAGATCGGTGACGCACTGCGACCGGCAGGGCTTGCACCAGGTGCGTCGTACACCGTCGCCATCGAGGCGTTTGCTTCGGCGTCGAGTGGCCCATCGTGGATTTTCGGCCGTGCTGATGTTTCGAATGCGCTGCGTGAACAGGCTCCGGATGGCGAGATGAACAACATCTCCGTCTCAGGAATTCCGATTCTCATTGAAGATGTACGCGTTGCCGTCGAAGCGGTGTCGAGCAGTGCGCAATACGGATCGCTGATGCAGCTCGTCGTGCGTACGACTGATCCCCTCAACGGCTCGGTTGTGCCGAATATTGCGGTCACTCTGCGATCGTGGGTCGATGGTATCGCGAGCGATATGGAGGTGGTGACCAACGCCGATGGCATCGCGGAAGTGGAGATGGCGCAGCGACCGAGCGTCGCAGGCGTGTATCGCTTCTCGGGCGCGCTCTCGGGGCTCGCATCGGGGCTGAGCGAATCAAGTGCGCAGGCAGAGATCATCGTGTGGGGCGCGACGATCGAGGTCGACCGTACAGAGATCCGTGTCGCCGATGGCAGCACCATCGGTGGCAGCATCGTGCTTCGCAACCTCGGCCCGATTCCGATGTCTGGGCTTTCGCTGATTGCATCGAGCGACGCATCGGGCGTCACGCTCGATGCGCCGTTGACGAACGGATCGGTGCTCGGGCCGCGCGAGGTGCGCACGATTCTTTGGACCGCAACGGCAGCGGCGGGTTCGTCGAGCGGAGTTGCGCAGTTCATCGTTTCGTCGGATCAACTTGCGCCGATCGAAGCAGAGATCCCCGTCGTGGTTGTTCCGTTGGCACCACAACTCACCGCCGTGCCCAGCTCCGTCGCCGTCGCGATGCCTGTTGGTGAGGCAACCTATTACTCAGTCGTCATTCGCAACGATGGCGCGGCGCCTTCAGGGCCGCTTGCCATCAGCGTTGCGAGTGCGCCGTGGCTTTCACTTCTCTCGCCGGCAACGCTGCCGTCGATCCCCGCGGGCGGAGCGAGTGCGGTGGAAATCCAACTCGCGCCCGCCGCTGATCTCCCGCTCGGCCCCTATTCGGCAACTCCATTCCTGACGGTGCGCGACTTGACCTACAGCGGAGTGGAAGTCTCGGTGCCTGGCGTATTCGACGCTGTGAGCGATGCCTTTGCCACGCTTCGCGTCGAAGCTCGCAGTGAATTGAGTTACTACGGTTCTCCCGCGCGATATCCCGCGGCACAGATCGAAGTTCGTCGTGTCTCGAACAATGAATTGGTCGCAGGCGGCGCCGTTGATGCGGAGGGGAACGCGGTCTTCCCTCGGCTTGAGGCAGGTCTTTACAAAGTGAGCGCGACCGCAGCGCAGCACGGATCGTTCAGTCAAACGGTCTTGCTTGCGCCTGGTGCGAACACCGTGCTTGCGTTCATGCCACGGCAGTTCGTGTCGTATGAGTGGTCGGTGATCCCGACTTCCTTCGGCGACAGCTATCAAATCTCGCTCAACCTCGTCTTCGATACCAGCGTTCCGATGTACGGCGCGGTTGTCACCTGTGATCCGCCATACCTCGACTTCACCACGATGCGGCAAGAAGTTGAGTATCGCGAATTGCGCTTCACGAACCACGGACTCATTACGGCGCGCGATGTTGAACTGGTCGCGCAGTCTGCGGAGCGATATGACATCATTCCGCTGGCGACCGAGATCGGTGACATTCTCCCGGGTCGTACCGCGATCGTGCCTGTCCTCATGGTGATCCGCCCAGACGAGCCTGCAGAGGGCAATGCGTTTGATGGGGGCGAATCGAGTGATTCGAATGAAGGCGGTCTTGCGGGAGATGGAGCGAGCGGTGGTTGTGACGACGATCCTTTCCTCGTCACCGGACTCAACTTCATCGACACGCGTGCGTCGAGCAGTTCCTTCGCGGTAAGTCCGAGCGTCGGTTGCCCAAGTGGCCTGACGATCTACAACCCCGTGTTCCGTCGCGCGATCGCGCCCGCGACGGATACCTATGTGCTGTCGACCTGCGACCTGACCGACGAAGACACCGCAATCGCCGTCTTCGTCGGCTGTCCGGAGGGAGGCAACACGCTTGTTTGCGCAGACAACACTTGCGATCTCGCGTCGATGGTGATCATGACGCTCAACGCGGGCGATGTCGTGAGCGTTGTTCTCGGGAGCGGCGTGGATCGCGGTGGCGACGAAGGAATCTTCTTCGATGTTGACTTCCGCTCATTCTTCGAGCTGCCGAGCGGCGGTGGTGGCAGCGGTGGTGGCAGCGGTGGTGGCAGCGGCGGTGGTGGCAGCGGCGGTGGTGGCAGCGGCGGTGGTGGCAGCGGCGGTGGTGGCAGCGGGGGTGGCGGTAGCGGCGGTGGCGGTAGCGGCGGCGGTGGAAGTGGCGGTGGTGGCAGCGGGGGTGGCGGTAGCGGCGGTGGCGGTAGCGGCGGTGGCGGTAGCGGCGGCGGTGGAAGTGGCGGCGGTGGTAGCGGCGGTGGCGGTAGCGGCGGTGGCGGTAGCGGCGGCGGCGGATTCCTCGAATGCAACGCCAGTGCATGTTGTGTTCCACCCACATGCAGCGCGATATGGAACATCGAATGCGGCGGTATCACTCGTCCCTTCGGGATCTTCTTGGGCGCGCGCATCTCTGAAGATTGTGACGGCCCCGCGGTGTGGACTGGAAGCGCTGGTGGCGGTGGCGACGGGGGTGTGGCCTATCCGCCCTCCTCGACGACAACCGAGCAATGCGACAGCTGCCTCAACAGGTGCGTGAACACGATCACCGACATGCTCGTCGACAAGTCCGGCGAAAATGTGGCCGAAGCGCTTGCAGTTTTCTTCCCCTTGGCACCAGTCCTCTATCAGAACGGTTACCTCTGCCTGCGAGGATTCTCCGAGAGTGCCGGCAATCAGTCTGCAGCTCAAGGCTTCGGAAACGCGATCAAGGAGTGCGGAGATTTTCCGTGGGTGGGAGATGTCTGCGACCTTTGGGAAATCGGGCATAGTTGTTCCTGCGACCCCGATGTTCCGCCACCGAATCCGACTCTTTGCGGAACTCCTCCACCAGGATCGGAGTTTGCATTCGGTGGCAATGTCGACTTCGACTGGGAAATCGACTTCGGCGAAGCGGATGATCCATGGTCTGCGCAGATTCTCCTTGGACTCGATCTCTATTGGCGAATCCATCGGCCTGTGCTCTACGGGCTTGGTAGCGTCGATCCGATGATCGGAGTGACCGCCGACACAATTCCGCTCACGAACGGCTTCTTTGATGCACTTGCCGAGGCGATCGACGACAACGGAGTCGAGGGCGCTCGGATCTCTGCGACGGAGGCAACCGCGCTGGAAGCGACGGTTCGCCCCGCCAGTTGGGACGCAGGGATGGCGGCACGAGTTGTCGAGCGATGGAATCGGACCTTGGCATACGCCGAACTTGGTTGGCTCAACGCGTCGGATGTGCCGGAGGGTTATTCACTCGACTTCATCGAGCAGGACAAGTGTCAGGCGTACTTCAACTCTGCAAACGCGGCATTTGAGGAACTCGACGCGCTCGGTCTCGCCAATCCGAACTTGCTCATCTCGAACGGCTTGCTTGGCGCCGAGGCAGCATCGGAGCCTGGTCAAGGCACCTGCGTGCGCATCGTGATTCAGTTGGATCAACAACTCACGCTCGCCCGCGATGCGTTCGCCGCGACGCTCGTCCTTGAGAACGACGGCGAAGCGCCCATCGATGGAATCGATGTCGACCTTGAGATCGAGGATGTCGTGGGCACGAGTGCCATGGCGAAGTTCGCGCTGCTTGGTCCGGCGGTGACGGGTTTTGGCAATGTCTCGGGTACCGGCGTCCTGCAGGGCGGTGCGTCGGGAAGCGCCACATGGACGATTGTTCCAGGCGACCTTGCAGCGACCAGCGCACCCATCCAGTACTTCGTGCGCGGCACATTGAGTTACCGACTCGCGGGCGAACTCATCGTGATTCCGCTGCAACCGACCAACATCACGGTCGTACCGAATCCGAGCCTGACGCTGGAGTACTTCCTCGAGACGCAGGTGCGTGCGGATGATCCGTTTACGCCCGAGGTCGAACCAAGCGTTCCGTTCAGCCTCGGTCTTTGGGCAAAGAATGTCGGTGGCGGCACCGCGCGCGAAGTCCGTATCGAAAGTGCACAGCCCGAGATCGTGTCGAATGAGGACGACCTTCTGATCGACTTCCAGTT
>JASGCF010000489.1 GCA_030054275.1 Limnohabitans sp.
TGGCGGGTTGGGATTGTGGAATGGACGCTCCCCGAACCTAGAACATCTCGCGTCGTCCAAAATCGGCCCGCGACGGGGGAGGCTTTGCTATCATTGCGCCCCCTATGGCCCAGATCCGTGAGCTCAAGAAGCGCATGATCGCGGTGCGCACGATTCAGCGCATCACCAAGACCATGCAGATGATCGCGACGGCGAAATTCACCGCCGCGCTTGCCCGTGCCAAGGCCACGCGGCCCTACACCGACCGCATTCGCGGCTTGGTGGGCGAGGTCGCAGCTGCCGCGGGTGATGATTTTTCGCATCCGCTGATGAAGGCGCCAGCTGCGCCGACGAAGCGCGAGTTGGTGCTGGTCATCACCTCAGACCGTGGTTTGTGCGGCGCGTACAACGGAAATGTGTTGCGCAAGGGTTCGCAGACGATCAAGGGTCTGAAGGCCTCGGGCAAGGACATCGTCCTTGAGACCGTTGGCAAGAAGGCGGTCGCGTACTTCCGCTTCGCGAAACTCGATGTTGCAGAGAAGCACACCTTCGGCGACAAGCCGCAATTCGCGCAGGTCGAAGCTCTGGCAAAGCGTCTGATGGCCGATTTCTCGGCTGGAAAGTTTGACGCAGTGCATGTGGTGTACATGCGCTTTGTGTCGAATGCGAAGCAGGTTCCTGAGGCGATGCAATTGCTGCCGCTCGCGGCTCCTGCAGCATCGGCAGGCGCGAGTTCCAACTACGAGTTCAGCCCGTCGGGAGCCGAACTGCTGAACGATTTGCTGCCCAAGTCTGTGATTGTGTCGCTCTTCCAAGCGTTCAATGATGCGGCTGTATCGGAGCATGTCATGCGCATGGTTTCGATGAAGGCCGCGACCGACAACGCAGCTGGCCTTGGCCGCACGATTCGCCGCAACTTCAATCGTGCTCGTCAGGCGCGCATCACCACTGAACTTACGGAAATTGTGTCTGGCGCAGCTGCACTCGAGTGAGTGCACTGGGACAGGCATGACGAAAATGCGCAGAAGACTCGACGGATGTCGAGTCTTCTGTATTTCCCGCGTGTACTTCCCCCGTGTATTTCCCCCGTGTATTGACGGGCGGAACTGCGCTGCGTTCACCGCGCGCGTGTTGTCGGATCGCTTGTCGCAGGGACCGCTGCATCTTTGCCACCGGATGGATTGGCAACAGCCGGGGCCTGCGACTTTTCAACGGGGTAACCCTCCGTCTTCCAAGCCTTCAGCCCGCCGAGCAAGCTGTACACATTCTCGTAGCCAAGTTCCATGAGCCGTTTCGACGCAGCCTTCGCGAGCACATCGTCGTAATCGGTGTCGTACACAATGAACATCTCGAATCCTCGGCATGTCGCTTCGTGTGTGCGCTCGATTTCAGGGAAAGGAATGTTGGTCGCTTGAGGAATGTGGCCTTCGGCAAACTGCGCAGGCGTGCGCGGATCGAGCCATAAAACCTTCGGAACTCCGCCGGCACCGAAGGCGCCTGTTGGCGTATTCGCCAGTTCCACGGCTTCGTTGGGGCGTCGATAGACGAGGTCGCGATCGCTTGTCGAGCGCCCACAGCCGCCGCTGCCAACAGCGATCAAGACCGCCAGCGTCGAAGCTGCCCAAACAGGTCGAGGAAGTCGAAAGCCATGACGGCAGAAGCGGTTGCGGGTTGACTGGACCATGTGGATCGGGTTCCTTTCGCGAGAAGAGCAAAGCGCAACATCGGAGAAATCCGCGCGCGTTGCGGAATGAAATTCGGTCGGTGTGCGTCATCCACGCCCCAAGCCGACGCAGGTTCAGTTTCGCGTATTCCAGCCCGCGTGTGCACGATCTCTCGCGTGTGTGCCGATCTTTCGTTCACTCTTCCAAACACACCGCATGTTTTCGATGATCCACGCACATCTCCGAACCTCAACGGTTGCGCTCCTTCTGTCTATTCCAACAACGCCTGCGATGGGGTTGCCAGCGGAAGTCCGCATCGATCCGCCGACGCTCGGCGCCGCTGGCGCGTTGAAACAACGAGCGGCT
>JASGCF010000110.1:0-5736 GCA_030054275.1 Limnohabitans sp.
ACACACACACGTACACACACACGTACACACACACATACACACGTACACACACACCACAAACCATTCGAGATCGCGGAACTCAAAGCGCGCGTTCGATCAGCGATTCGAATTCAGAAACTATTGCGCATGTTGTCACAACGCGCGCAACTTGATGGACTCACAGCCCTTTGGAATCGCGCGTATTTTGATCAACGCTTGGCAGCCGAGTTCGCCGAAGCAGCGCGGCACAATCGCCCGCTCTCACTTGTGTTGTGTGACATCGACCATTTCAAGAGCGTGAACGATCGATACGGACACCCCTTCGGTGATGAAGTTCTCTCACAATTCGCGGCGATTCTCATGGGCGGTCGCGCAAGCGATATCCCGTGTCGATACGGCGGTGAAGAGTTTGGCGTCGTTCTCCCAGCGACAAGCGCGAGTGAAGCCGCAGAAGTCGCGGAGCGATTTCGGAGCGCCTTCGAGTCTTATCGATGGCGCGGTCATCCAGATCTTGTGTTGACTGCAAGCTTTGGTGTCGCAGAATTGCGGTCTTTGGCGGCGGGAGCGCGTCCGACAGAGTTGGTGTCACTTGCAGATATGGCGCTGTACAACTCAAAACGCGCCGGACGAAACCGAGTTTCTTCGACGGTCATGCCGAAAGCCGCATGAATTGGTTCAACACACACCACGCGTGTCTGTCACAATGATCGCGTGCCAAATCTCATCGATGAAGCGATTTGCATCCGGCAGTGGGACTGGTCTGAAACCAGCCAAACCGTGAGCCTCTTCTGCAGGAGCACGGGCATTTTGCGTGGTCTCGCGAAAGGTGCGCGACGCGAGCGGGGAAGTTTCTCGGGCGGCATCGATCTTCTTGCTCGCGGCGAGATTGTGGCGGTGGTCAAGCCAGATCGCGAACTTCAAACGCTTACACAGTGGACGCTGCTGCAACTTTTCCGTCGTCCACACGACGAACTCGAAACGAATCTCGTTGCATTGTCGATGGCAGAACTCGTGCATCGATTCTTGCCACCCAGTGTTCCTCATGAGCGTCTGTTTGATGCACTGACGACAACCCTCGAACGCCTTGAAGAAGGCGAGCGACCGGCGCCTGAGTTTTTACGCTTCTTTCTTGTGTTTCTCCGAGAGGTTGGACATGTACCGAGGTTCGATGCAGATGGAATTCCATCGTCTCGATTGGCGTTTGATCCAACGGCCGGAGGTGTTGTTGATGTCGGTGAACACCCACACGCGTGGCGCATGCGCGCGGAAACCCTGACAGCGCTGGCGTTGGTGTCGCGCGGAGAGCCGCCAGAAAACTGCGATCCCGATGCGGTCGATCGAGCCAATCGACTTCTGGCTGCCTACGCCCGAGAAATTCTCGGAAGCGATCTCGTCACGATCCGATTAGCGACCGAACCGCGAAAGATTCGCGCAGCACAAAGTGCATAGATTCTCGACCCAAATCAGCGATCCTCGATCCTCCTGTCAATTGCACGCTTCTCTCTGCCGATTCTTTGGTGGAGGTTTTCCGCATGCAGCAGACCGTCGCAAACACATCGCTTGAGCGGGTTTTGTCGTGTCCAAACTTGCCAACACTTCCCGTTGTCGCGATGCGTGTGCTTGAACTCACGGCGAAGCCAGATGTGTCACTTCGTGAAATCGCTGCAGTGATTGAAAACGATCCAGCGATCGCAGCGAAGGTTCTGCGCACCGTGAACTCGAGTTACTACGCACTCTCGCGTCGCTGTGGGTCCATTCAACAAGCACTCGCCTTTCTTGGTCTTCAAACAGTCAAAGCACTGGTGCTTGGGTTTAGTCTTGCACGCTCGATCGATGGCGGCGGCGATGATGAAGTGAGTTTTGACTTCCTCGATTACTGGCGTCGGTCGCTGTATGCCGCTGCAGCTGCGCGCGAAATTGCAACACTTGGTCGACACTGTGATCCTGATGAAGCATTCGTCGCGGCGTTGGTGCAAGACATCGGCATGGTTGCAATGTGGCGCGCGTATGGTGATCGCTACCTGCAGGTTGTTGATCTCGCACGCGGGGAGCATCGTCGACTTGCCGCACTTGAACAGCGTTCACTTGAAATCGATCACACGACGATCGGCGCCGAGATGCTGTCGCGATGGCGATTCCCTGAAGCCGTTGTTTCGGCGGTTCGTTGTCACCACCGATCACACGAAGCTGAACCTTCTGCAGTATTGCTTGCGCGCACTGTGGAGTTCGCCGGTACCGCTGCAGCAGTGCTGTCGATTCGACAACCACAATCCGAACTCACCCGCTTCCGCCGCGAAGGCCAAGAGTGGTTTGATTTTCGAAACGGTCCAATGACGCTGCTTCTGCAGCGTGTTGCAGATCGCGCCGATGAGCTCTCTCGCGCGTTTGGACTCGATACAGGTTCAACCGCAGATGTAGACGCGATCTTGCGCAAGGCATCTGATATTCGACGCGATCAAGGTCTTGTTGAACCGTCCATCGAAACATCGGTGTGTGACATCACAACGCCTCTTTGTGAAAGTGCGTCACAACTTCCGGATGCGCACGCACTGGGTTCTGAGATTGAGGCAGCGTTTCATGCCGTGTCTTCGCAAGGAGGCATCGGTTTACTGCTTGTTGGCATTGATCATGCGCGTTGCGTGCAGGACGCATACGGTGCCCGCGGAACAGAAGCAGCCATGGATCATGTGCTCGCGGCTGTGCGTCATGCAAGCGGAAGTCGCTCGCGCGCATTTCGGTTTGTTGGCGCCGAAATCGCCGTCTTATTGCGTGACGCAGATTCGGACGAACTGTGTCGCATCGCTGAACACATTCGACGCTCTGTTGCAGAGCGAGCCGTCACACTTGAGACGGCGACAGACGGCGGCTTTCCCATCACGGTGTCGATTGGAGCCGCGATGTACGAGGCCGACGAGACGGTGCGCCAAGAAAACTGTATTGGGTCACCAGATCAATTGGTCAGTGCGTCGATGTTCGCACTTGCGTCTGGTCGACGAAGTCGCAATCGCGTCGTGATCTTCAGGAAGTCGTCGTAGGTTCGCTTTCGACTTCCTCAGTTTCCACCTCTGGAAGAACCAAGACCCGAACCGTCGGTTCGAGTGGGAATTCTGCTGCACAAGAGCGCAGATCATCGAGGGTGACACGCGAGATTCGCTCGACCTCGTCGTCGAGCGGAATGTACGGCGCTGCATAACCCCAAAGTGTTCCAAGTCGGAACATACGACCGTTCGGGCGTTCACTCGCCGCAGCTGCACCGGTTGCAATTCGACCTCGTGCTCGTAAGAGATCGTCTTCCGTCAGGCTTGCGACAAGCGCACCGAGTTCACGACGCAATACCGATTCAATCTCGTCAACCTTCTCAGGATCGCACACCGCAAAAAGTGTGGAATCGCCAGCACCATCGTGCCCGTCGTAACTTGCACTTGCTTCTTCGGCAATACCAGTTTCGATCAGCGCCCAATGCAGACGCGAACCATCACCGCCGCCGAGTATGTGCATCAAAATGCCAGCCGCGTATCGTCGATCATCTTGGATCGACGGTCCCGGCATCGAGAGCAACACATACGCACGCGCCGTGTTTTTGAGGTGAATCGTGCGTGTTCGATGGGTTGACTGCACAGCCGCATTCGCGCGCGTTGGTTGCGCAGGGGTCCAGTGTCCACACAAACGCTGCGCATCCCGAACCAATTGGTCGAAATCAAGATTTCCTGCAGCAACAAGCACGGTGTTGTCGGATGAATAGCGACGCGCGAAGTAGTTTGCCATTTGATCGCGCGTCAATCGCGTGACAGTTTCTGTCGTACCAAGGACTCTGTGTGAAAGCGGATGATCTCGGTACAACTCTTCCATCATCGCCTCGTAGCCAACCCAAAACGGCTGATCCGCATACATGGCGATTTCTTCGAGAATGACGCCTTTTTCCTCGTCAAAATCTTTTTCTCGCAGTGCCGGTCGCAAAATCTCTGCCAACACTTCAAGCGCGCTTGTTATGCGTTCGGGAAGTACATGCGCGTGGTACGCAGTTAACTCACCCGTCGTGAACGCATTATGCATCGCACCAATGTCGTCAAATGCACGATTCACTGCTTCCGCACCAAGTTGCTCGCTTCCCTTGAACATCATGTGTTCGAGAAAGTGTGAAACGCCCATTAAATCGATTGGTTCATCTCGCGCACCTGTGCGCACGAAGAAACCAACCGCGGCTGTGTGGGCAAGCGGATCGATTTCTGCGTGCACTTCGAGACCATTGGCGAGACGGGCGGTTTGGTGCGAGATCGCGGGCGCAGTACAAGTCATTGCGTGGAGTCTATCGGAGCAGCGTCAACTCGCATGGTCCGCGAAATGGAGATCTCGACGCGGCGTGTCGAAGCACGGTGGTTGAGCGATCGGAGTCTCCTACACTGCACCCCCTATGTCAGAACCGAAGGAGCAGGCGATCGACGATCATGCACGCACAGCGGGCGTTCCCTCGCCAGAAGTTGTCGCACGGACGATCGCTCGGCATCCGCGCCCGCTCGGTGGCGACACACAGCGGTCCGCTGGGGCTTCCAAGTTGGATCTTGCCGCGCAAGTACTGAACAATCGTGAAAGCGAAGCTCACCACTTGCGCGTCCAGCGCAAGCCGGAATGGCTTCGCGCGCGAGTGCCGGGCGGTGAAGGTTACGAGCGATTGAAGAAGATCATCGACGAGCACCGCCTTCACACCGTCTGCCAAGAGGCGTCATGTCCCAACATGGGTGAATGTTGGGGGCGTGGTACTGCGACGATCATGATCTTGGGTGATACCTGCACTCGCGCGTGCGGATTTTGCAACATCAAAACTGGCAAACCACCGGTATACGACCTTGATGAACCTCGGCGCGTTGCAGAGTCACTGCGATTGATGGGCCTCAAGCATGTTGTGATCACAAGTGTCAATCGTGACGAACTTCCAGATGGTGGTGCTGCGATTTGGGCTGAAACCATTCATCGCGTGCACGATGCGTGTCCCAACATGTCGGTTGAGATTTTGGTTGGCGATTTCCAAGGGGATGAGAAGGCGATTCAGACAGTGTGCGACGCACGACCAGAGATCATTTCGCACAACATGGAAACCGTGAAGCGCATGCACCCAGCGGTGCGTCCACAAGCGAAGTATGAGCGTTCACTGGCTGTTTTGAAGCAGTTTCATCAAAGTGGACTGGTGACCAAGACAGGCATTATGGTTGGCATCGGAGAACATGATGACGAGGTCATACAACTGCTCGACGATGTGCGCGCTTCAAGCAACGCAGACATCATGACGATTGGGCAGTATCTCCAGCCAACACGCAATCATCTTCCGATTGATCGATGGGTGCACCCAGATCAATTCGCGATGTATCGTCGCGAGGCACTCGCGCGTGGATTCAAAGTGTGTGAGTCGGGTCCGTTGGTCCGATCAAGCTATCACGCCGAGGAGCAAGCGGCGATGTTGTCCGGCGCAGCGAAAGAAACACACGAAGCGATGCAGCAACTCCTACAAAATGGCCGCACCACGCGCACATGAGTGCATGACACGCGTGATCAGATTGTCCATAGGCCGCCTCAATGCGATACATCGTGTGATGCATCGCGTGATGCATCGTGTGATGCAGCACTCGGCGGAGCCTGATCATGAGCCTGATCATGCGACAGTTCATCAGATTCCGTCTGCGTCGATGCCCCTACGGCGGGCGGTGAGACCCCTACGGCGGGCGGTGCGACATCGTGTTGCGCACTCTCGGTTTCTGAGAGTGA
>JASGCF010000110.1:5836-9388 GCA_030054275.1 Limnohabitans sp.
CCCCTACGGCGGGCGGTGCGACATCGTGTTGCGCACTCTCGGTTTCTGAGAGTGACGAGAACTGCACGCGTCCGATGCCTGGCTTGTTGCTTGCTGTGTACGCAAGCCACCACGCGAGTGGCACAGCGAGCGCCGATGCGAGCGCAACCGCAGAGACATAAAGCTGCGCGTTCGAGGGAACCACACGCATCGGAAGCGAAGCAAAGACCAACGGAAGCTTCGCAACCTTTACACAGGTACGGAACAGCGCGCGTGCAACCAAGCTTCCCCAAACAAAGATGCGGGGTTTTTGTGCGTGTTGCGGTGTTGCTACAGATTCTTGAGACAGATCTGCTTGTTCGCGCGCGACGGAAGATGCTGTTGTGGTAGATGCTTGCGTACCTGAGTGCGCTGAAGGAACGCTTACCGACGGAAACGCTGCTTCGAACGGCTTTTCTCCTGCGTATTCAATTGGTTCGCGTGTGGATGACGCAGCAGCAATCTGCTCGAAGGTCTGAGTGGTCTCTCTCGCGGTATCGGTCGGCATCGCGGACGATGTCGCACTCGACGCCTCGATCTTGGCTGCAACCGGTTGTGATACCAGTGGAACTGCTTGGTTTACTGATGGCTCTGCGAGATTTTCTGCGTGCAGCTCTGGCGGCACCGCGCGAGAAACACCCTCAAACTTTGGTGCAGGGTTTGTAATCGCAGCCGGTGAGAATGAACTCGATGCACGACGACTCGTGCCAAACGCTTCGATTAACGCGCGGTGGACATCCTCTTCCTGTCCAGCAAGCGCTTGAGGATCGAACACACTTTCAAGCGCCGCATTGAGATCACCGTTGGTGCGCTTCAACACAGCGTCGTTGGTGTCATCGAGCAACTGCTCGATTTCTTGCAGCATTGGATCTGAAGAACGCGCTGCGAGCGCTTCACTCGTCACAGATGCCGATGATGCTTCAGCATGCACCACAGGTGTTGCTGGCTGCGTCACTTCGTCGCGGACTGTGCTCTGCACAGGTGCGTCAGCAGAAAGGAGCGAGGCAATCTCGCGTTCGAGCAGCGCGAAATCGACGCCCGCTGCCTGTTGTGATTGCTCAGTTCCTGTGTTTGCTGCGTTGAGCTGCTCGTGTGGTTCTGTCGTCGTTTCCGTCGGGATCTCGCTCGGAGTCAATGCGGCGACTTTTCCTGTGAGTGCTTCCACTTCCGCCAGAATGGCGTCTAAATCAAGCGAACTCTGCGCGCTTTCTCTCGACGCGGATGGGGCGACATTCGTGTGAGTGTCGGCGTTGCGGTGACCGGAGGCGTGCGACGGATCCATCAGGGTCGTTATCGGCAAATGATGCTCAAAACTCAACGCAAACTCGCGATGGTCGCTCGGGAACTTGCGTGGTTCCCCTTTGACGCATGAAACACGCTCGCGTGAGGCAAATCACCCCTCACAATCCGTGAAGCCGTCGTCGGGTTTCAGCAATGGTGCGATTGGACATATCGAAAGCGATCGGTTTTGCGGTTTGACCCGTCTTTCTTGAGAGATTCGGAGTTCTCGTCCGTAATCATCTTCGGATGGAAGGCACAGCACCACCAACCCCTGTGGTTGGCGTTCTCGCTTCAGAGAAGCGAGCGTCGCCTCGTGTGGTATTTCCGGCCACCCTCGTCGTCATGTGGCGCGATGCAGGGGGCGTCATCGACACCCTTTCGATGAAGGATGTTGGCTTCGGTGGCATGCGCCTCGCGTCCGAGGGGCGTGTAGCAATTGGTCGCATTGGTCGGGCGATACACATTTTGCCGGACCACACGCAGGTCGATCGTGACATCCTGGTGGTGTGGTCGGTGCAGAGGAACGACGGTGGAAGCGAATGCGGTGTGCGCTTTCTTGAGTCGTTCTGAAGGGCAATCGCGTTGCAGGGTGTGTGTTGCTTCGCGACAATCTCGGCATGAACCTCCCGCCTCGCATCGATCAGCATTTGCGCGTGCGCCCTGTCCATCTTGCAAGCATCATGACAGTGCGGGCGCTGGCGCTTACACCAGTACTCGTACTTGTGCCAATGACGCTTACGGCCAATGCAACATCCACAACCACGGATGCACTCGACACACGGATTGAGCAGGCGCTTCAGAAAGCAGGTGCCAATCGTGCTGAACTGGAGCGATTTCTACACCGTTATGAAGAGTGTGGTGATCCGCAGAAGCGCGAAGCAGCGCGATGGCTTGTTGCCAATATGGAAGGGCACGGCTTCGCCAAGATTGAATTGTGCGACAAGGATGGAAAGGAACTTGGCTTTTCAGCGCTCAACTACCAGACGCTTGCAGATGCGCAGACGCGACTTGATGAACTTGAACGCTCACACTCGAGCGCAGACTTTCGACGCGTTGCGTTTGCGAGTGATCTCGAGCATGCGACAGCGCAGTTTCTCTCGACACATCTTGAAGAAGCGTTTGCTGCATGGCGCACGCTTCCATGGGCAACATCCATTCGGTACGAGGCGTTTCGCGATCACATTCTTCCATATCGTGGAAGTAATGAGCCACTGGAATTGTGGCGAGCGCCAGCAGCGGAACGACTCCAATCGTTGCTTGCGGAACTTCGCAACCAAAGTGTGGTGGATGTCAAAGTTGTCGGCGAGCGCGTGAGATCAACGGTGCATCCATGGGTTGCATTTAGTGATCTCTACTATGTTCATCCAACGGATCAGGGATGGGCCGAGATGTGTTCACAGCGGCGCGGTCGCTGCGAAGACATCACGAACATGATTTCATTTGGAATGCGCTCGGTAGCCACAATGTGCGCAAGTGATTACACACCTTGGTGGGCAGCGAGCGACAACAATCATGCATGGGAAGTTGTGCTTGATGAGCGCGGGCAAGGGCGAGCGGGACTCGCTGGAAAAGCCGCGAAAGTCTATCGCAAGACCTTCGCACATCAGCCCTGCAGTCTTGGTGCACAAATCAAAGCAGAAGAAGCTGTTCCGCGCTGGTTGTCGGGTACGCATTACATCGATGTGACATCGCAGTATCAAGCCACAAGCGATGTGCGTATTGCGATTGAACTTCCGAAGTCAAACGCACAGCATGACGGCGCTGCACATCGTTTCGCGTATCTCGCAGTGTTCAATGGTGGTTCGTGGCGACCCATTCATTGGGCGAAAATCGAAGATGGATCTGCGCTCTTTACTGGTATGGGCCGCGAGATTTGCTACCTACCAATGTTGCATGTTGGATCTGCGCATGATGGCAGTGGAACATCACCTCCAGAGGGCCATGACATCCCAGCAGGTGCGCCGTTTGTGCTTGATCACGATGGAGTAGTGCATCCACTGATGGCTGGTGGCGACACGACCGTGATGCTTGAGGCGACGATCACAAAGCCAGATATACAAGATCCAGATACAGGCGTGATTCGCGCGAAAACACAAATCAAACCAGACGCTTCTTATGAACTCTTTGTATGGAAGGGCCAAGGTTGGTCAACTGTTGGCCGGATGGAGAAGCGCGCGACCGATCTTGAAACCCAGCCGACCACGGATCGTGTTTGGACAGCGTTACCAAGCGACGGCCTGTACTGGCTCGTGG
>JASGCF010000111.1:0-6702 GCA_030054275.1 Limnohabitans sp.
GTGCAGTCGCATCGGTTGCCACGCGCAGTTCATCAGTGAGGGAGGCTGCGCGATCTGCACGCTCGACCAAATCGCCGCCCAAGCGCTCGCCCTTCTCAACAAGCCATCCGAGATCATCGCGCATGCGGCGAAGGTCACCCTGCACGAATTCGCGTGCTGCAGCCAATTCGTGCACCAGTGTGCCGAGTGCTTCGCGGAGTTGCGACGCATCGCCTGTGCGGGCGACGAGCGACTCCAGGTGCCGCTGTCCCTCCGACACAAGGCCAGCAAGGGCAGCGGTTGCGCGCTCGGCGCGTTCCGATGCCTGCTCTGCCTTTGCGATGGTCGAGGTGATCGTGTTCCTTCCGTTCGGGTCATCCGCAGAATTCGCCGACTCGAAACCGAGGCGCGCGAGTGCTTGTTCCGAACGCTCCACGATCTGCTGTGCATGCGCACACGACTCGTCGATTCGCGCAAGGCGCTTGGCCAATTCCTCGTCAAGCCATGCGAGTTTGCCGTTGGCTGCCTGTTCGATGCGTTCTTCAACTTCCTTCACGCGCTCAAAGCGCCACGAAAGTTCGCGCTCAACCCACTCAAGTTTCTCGCGTGCGAGGCGCTCTGCGAGCGCGTGCATCGACGCTTCGGTTGTGCCCGACGCGCTGCGCAAACCTTCATCAGCTCGCTCAATCGCATCTTGTGCGGTGCGCGCCGCCTTTTCGCCGCGCTCAACTTGGACATCAAACGCTTGCAGCATGCGTACACCAAGCCGCAATCGCTCATCAAGATCGGATGAGGTCTTCGCGGCCCGCTCACTTGCTGCGCGCTCGTCGACCAAGTGCTTCTCGAGGTGCGCCATCACGCTTTCTGCGCGCGAGACCAACTCAGACAACCGCGCCGGTCCGTTCGGCGGCAACGATGTTGCTCGCGGCGCTGGCACAGAGAGCGGTGGTGTGAACGGAACGGCCGCCTGCGGAGGAAGCGTGTTCAAATCGAAGTGGGCAAAACCGATGGGGGATTGTGAATTTGGGTTCTGTTCGAGCATGATCCGTTGCTCGCGAAAAGTGGCATCCTGCCGGGGAACCGAAGCTGCCCATCTGCGACGGGCTGAAAGCGACAACCGTGGACGAAAACCACACGGCGCCGACTGGTGTTTCGGCAATGTAGACCGAGAACCAAGAAAGTTGAAGGGGGTTACGGGTTCGAGGCCGGAGTTGGGGCCGGAGTTGGGGCCGGAGCGGAGACTGGTGTTGCCGTACTTCCGGCCGGAGTCGTCGCCGAGGGTTGGGGCGCTGAGGCAACTGGTTCGCTGTCGATGAAGAGCCCGTCGAGGTCGGCCGCCTTCTCGGTGAGTGCCTCGCCTGAGGCAACCGTTTGGTTGTTCTGTCGACCTTCCGGATATGCGTCGTCGCCGCCAAGATCGAAGAAACCGCCGAAGGACGCAAGCCCAGCTTCATCGAAGTGGTAGTCATTGCCGCTCGCTCTTCCGAGGCACGCGCCGCCAGCCTTGTAGGCGTCCCTGCCAACGCGATCGACAAAGAGCGCGATTGCCTGCTGCGCAGCGCCGCCAAGCGAGAGAGATGCGACTTCGTAGCGATCGTCGCCAGCGTGGTCTGCGAAGATCGCGACCGACTCATCCCATGCCCCACCGAGGTGCGCCGCCGTCTTTCCGGTGAACGAGTCGTTTCCGCTGAGATCAAGCGCGATTCCAGCAGCTTGGTGTGCGGCAGAGCCAAGCCCATAGCGGTCGGCGGTCGAAACATCGTCACCTGCGCCGTCAAACAGGATGCCAAGCCCGAGGTAATAGCCGCACCCTTGGCTGAACTCGCCGGATTTGCGGGAGTCGTTTCCGCCGAGGTCGAGATAGGCACCGACGCCTCCAGCTGCAGCCAAGCGGAATCCAACGCCGAGGCCCATGCCAAGGCCAGCGTGCTCGCCGGCGACGCCATAGAGCGAGGGCCGCGTTCCGAGTTCTGCGAGATCGTTGCCCCCGACATCGACGAATGCGCCAACACCCTGCGGGCCTCCAACCCCAATCGACATTCCTTCACCGGCGATCGCGTCGTTGCCGTCAAGATCTACGACCAGCCCCACGCCGCCCGCCGCGGCGCCGAGACTCCACGCACCGCCCTTGTAGCGGTCGTTGCCAGCGCGATCGAGCAGGACAGAGACGCCAAGCGCAGCACCCGCGGTGAGCGCATCGCCGTCGTACGAGTCGTTTCCGCTGTGATCGTCGATCACAGCCACGCAGCCCAAAGCAGCGGCAGGGGATCCGGTGTGCGCGTCGTCACCTGCAAGATCGACCACAAGCCGGTGGTTGGTGATCGCGTCTTTCGCGGGTGCATTCCAACGGTACCGATCATTGCCAGACACATCGAATACAGCAGCGATGCGTGCGAGGTCGTATTCGTTGTCGTTCGGTCCGCCAACCACAACCCAGCCGAGTTCGGGAATCTCACTGGCGTTCAGAATCGTGCCCTGCACAGCGCCACGCAACGCCTCAGGAAGTTCCGCTCTTTCAGACTGCGCGAGCTCCGGCACGATCGCTGGCACCACATCGAAATGCGCCACAATGCGCGCAGCTTCGATCGGTGTGAGGGCGCCGATCCCACGAAGCGCCTCCATCGAGGCACGAGCGTTCGCGCCGCGCACGAGCAAACTGTCAAGCCGCTCGACCACAAGCGCGCGAAGTCCGGGGTGCGTCGCTTGTTCGCGCGTGACTTGTTGCGCGTATCGATTTCGCGATTCATTCAGCAGAAAGTCGAGGTACCAGATCGCGGCATCTGTATGACCGATCTGAAAGTTGCCGTGCGCCTCTGGAAGAGTGTCCGTCGGTTCACCGGCCAGTGCGACGATCAACTCGGCAGCTGCGCGAAAGGGTGCCGCGCGCCATCGTTTTTCCGAAGGAATCGCGCGCTCGACGCGGGTTGCCAAACGCTCGGGTTCGGCCAGCGCCGCTCGCAGCAACGGCGGCGAAGATGGATCGCGCAAGCGTTCTGGCACGCCGGCTGTCGAGTTGCGCAATCGGGTCACACGAGCATTCGCCTCTGGGCCAAGGGATGCGCTTGTCGCAGGCCACACGCCTTCGAAAGGTTCGAAAGTGCTGCGTGAGTGCGACTCGTCCGTGCTCACCTGATCCATCGCACGAAGTGTTGATTCGCGTTGCGGAAGTTCCGCGGTGCCGACCGTTCCTTTCCACAGTTGCGTGTCGTCGAGCGCAAATCGCACGGTGCGAAGTGTGCCGTCTACGAGCGGCGCACCGCGCCAACCGCGAGGATGACCCTCGCGATACGCGAGTTCGATTTCGGTTCCTGGCGCGCGCGCGTGCATCGCATTCCACGATGCCAGCGTTGCGACCTCGCCATTGATGGACTCGATGAGATCACCGCGCATGAGTGTCGCACTCGACAGGATGTCGCCATCAAATGGGCCGGGGCGCAGTCGCCACACCATCAGTTTGCCATCATGCTCACGCACATCAATGCCGCTGAAACCAACGAATTCCTGCTGCGTGTTGAGGGGAACTGCACACAAGATCAGGACGCCCATGGCGGCGAAGCCAGTCATCGTGCGCGGCCCTTTCCGAAGTCCCCCCGTGTACTACCGCGTGTACTACCGCGTGTACTACCCCGTGTACTACCGCGCGTACCGCCGCGCGTACTGCCGCGTGTGCCGCTGCGCGCTCCTCCGCGGTCATTCGATCGTTGCGCTGCGGGCGATGACTTCCGCGGACCACCCTTCGTCAATCCCTCTTTGCTGAATCCGCCTTTGCCAAACTTCGCTTTCGCGGTTGGTACGCGTGAACCTTGCGGTGCTGGTTTCGCAGTGACGCCGCTGGAACTGGCGGTTACCGAAGTGGTGGTCCCTGTCTCGGTGGCGACGCGCGCCGCGCGTGCTTCGCGAGCCTCCGCGAACTGTTCCATCGATCGCTTGGGCTGCTTCGGGGCCATGGCGCCGCCCGCGTTTTCCTGTCGCGAGGCCTTGCGTAACTGTTCGATTTCTTTCGCGGTGAGATCGCGCCACTCGCCGACAGCCAGACCCTTGAGTTTCAGCGGGCCGAAACTTGTGCGGCGAATCTTCTTCACGGGAAAGCCGAGTTCAAGCATCAATGGCTTGATCTGCAAATTGCGGTGCTCACAGAGTTCAAGGTGCACAACCGTCTTCTCGCGATCGCGATTGATGAGTGCAAGCGAACTGCGCATATCTGAGCGCGGACGGGACGCAGCAAGAATCTCCCGCTCGATGCGTGCGATGGCACTCGCATCCAAACTCCCGTCGAGGGTAATGTCGTAGCCCTTCGACACGCCAAAGCGTGGGTGCGTGAGCCGGTTGGCAAACTCGCCGTCATTGGTGAGCACCAAGAGCCCAGACGCGTCGATATCCAACCGTCCAACGCAGTACAGCCGCGCCTGTGAAGGGTGGTTGACCAAGTCGATTGCACGCGGGCGTCCCTCGGGATCACTGTTGGTGCACACGGTGCCACGCGGCTTGAAGAGCGCGATGTAGATATGTTTCTCGGCCCTCCGCAAGGGACGACCGTACACCTCGACTCGGTCCATCTCGGGATTCACCCACGCGGGCAGCGTGTCTACGACATGGCCGTTGACCGTCACGGCGCCCTCGAGCACCAACGATTCGCACTCGCGCCGCGCTGCGACGCCTGAGTCCGCGAGCACTTTCTGGAGGCGCACACCGCGATTTTTGTCTGTGAAATCGTGCCGTTGAACTTTGCTTGAGCGTGGCTTGCGTGAGGCGGACATTCGCGCAGTGTACGGGCGACGGTCGCGTGTTCGCGCGGGCGGACGCTATCCTGTCGGAATGCCCATCTACGAGTACGAGTCGGTTGAAGACGGCGAAGTGATCGAGGTCTTGCGCCCCATGCGCGACGCAGACCTTCCGGTCGAAGATCCCTCTGGGAAAGGGCGGACCTTCCGTCGTCGTCTGTCGGTGTTTGGTGTCAATGGCGGCGCCGTTTCTTCATCAGCGGGTAGCGGCGGTGGACATGTGCACTCCGCGGGCTGCGGTTGTGGCAAGCCCATGGGAAGCTGCGGTCTCGGATGAAAAGCGCACCAACTCGGGCAACAGTCGATCGGTCACGCGTGGTCATTCACGGGGTCGATTTTTCGGGCGGTGAGGGCGGTGGCGCGGCCAAGATCCGCATTGCAGAACGAGCGTTGGCCACTCGCAGCGCTGTCGCCGTGCGTGGACGCATCGATCGCAACGGGCTGCGACGCGCGATTCTTGAAAGTCGCAACGACGGACGCGCGCATCTGTGGCGCATCGACGCACCCTTCGGACTACCGCTCGAGTGTTTCGCGGGCGAACGACCCGCAAGTATGCCGAAAGGCGCTCTCACTTGGCTCGATATCGCGACATGGATGTCGGAGTTTCAAACAGCGCGTGATTGGCGTGGCGCGATGCGTGAGATGTCGCGGCGTGAACCGCGTCGCGCGTGCGATCGCGCGCTGCGCACGCCGCTCGCACCGATGAATCTGCGCGTGTTCAAGCAAACATTCACGGTCATCACCGAGATTCTTCTGCCACTTGCCCGCGAAGGCGTCGAGATCATGCCGGTCACGGTCGAGACCGATGGCGATGCGGGCCATGCGTCGGTGCGGGTCTGTGAAAGTTGCCCAGCGAGTGTGTTGCAGCATCGCGGTTGGCCGGCAAAGGGCTACAAAGGCAAGGGTGAACCGCCGCGCGTCGTACGCGAAGAGATCGTGCGATTGCTGCGGAAAGACGGCCTCGAGATTGCTTCAGATACGGCGGTCGAAGCGATTCACGATGTCGAGGGCGACTTGCTTGATGCGTTGTTGTTAACCACTGCGCCGATCCAAGAGCAGGTGCCGGCAGAATTCGCAGATGTTGCGCGCGTTGAAGCGTGGGTCTACTAAGAGTTCTCTCGAAGGAACTTCCAATGGTCGAAGCCGACGACGCGATCTTGTCTCAAACGCTGCGCGTCAACGAACTCTTCTTCTCGATCCAAGGCGAGTCGACATGGGCAGGTTGCCCATGCTTCTTTGTGCGGCTGACTGGTTGTCCGTTGCGGTGCCATTACTGCGACACCGAGTACGCCTTTCGCGAGGGAAACTCGCGCACGATCGGCGAGATCGTTGAGGCGATCGAGAAATCTGGGGCGCGGCTCATCGAACTGACTGGCGGCGAACCGTTGGCGCAGAAGCGGGCGTTTGACCTGATACACCTGCTGTGTGAGCGTGGTCTTACCGTACTCATCGAGACTTCGGGTTCGATCGACATCACGGCATGCCATGCGCAGGCAATCCGAATTCTTGACCTGAAGACGCCTGGATCTGGCGAATGTGCGCGCAATCTGTGGTCGAACATTGCAGATCTTCGACCACGCGACGAGGTGAAATTCGTGATCACCGATCGCACCGACTACGAGTGGGCTCGCGACATCATTTGTGCGCATCAACTGGCAGAGCGCACCGCTGCGGTGCTCATGAGTCCAGCATTTCCGCAGAAGAAGGGGCTCGAGATCTTGGGTTGCCCTGGGCTTGATCCACGCACACTTGCAGAGTGGATCCTTGCGGACAATCTGCCTGTGCGACAGCAAACGCAACTTCACAAACTGATTTGGGATCCAGGTACGCGCGGGGTCTAACGCCGACTCGTGAAGAGTCGGCTTGTAAGTGCCCCCAAAAGCACAAGCCGACTCGTGAAGAGTCGGCTTGTAAGTGCCCCCAAAAGCACAAGCCGACTCGT
>JASGCF010000111.1:6802-9360 GCA_030054275.1 Limnohabitans sp.
GAAGAGTCGGCTTGTAAGTGCCCAGGAGAGGACTCGAACCTCCAAGGTTGTTACACCACCAGCACCTCAAGCTGGCGCGTCTGCCAATTCCGCCACCTGGGCAGGTGGCCCCGAGCGACGCGAGTCGTGGGGGAGAGGAAAGATAGCCGAAGATTCCGGATGCGGCAAGGTGCTTGGGAATTCACCCGCGAGACTTGGCGAAACGAGTTGCCGTAGATCAAAAAGAAAGCGGGGCCCCCGAGAGGGCCCCGCGGATGTTTGAGGAATCACTCACTCGTCCTTGGCGCTGATCAAGTGCCCCAAGCGCCGAGAAGTGCAGCAAGGTCGGCGGCATCGATGCTACCGTCGCCGTTGAGGTCGCCTGCTCCCGATCCACCCCAGTTGCCGAGGAGGATCGCAAGGTCCGAAGCGTTCACCGAGCCGTCGCCGTCGAGGTCGAACGGATTACCGCATGCCGTGACGACCATCTTCACTTCGTCCACAGCCGCTTCGATGAGCGAGCCAGTTCCTGCGTCATCTGCGATGAAGCGAACCTTCATCTGCGCCGTTGGCGCAATGACGCTTGCCACATTGAACTCCTTGAAGATCCATCCGCCGTTCACCTCGGTGCCCGTTGGGCCAACGGTCTCAAGTGCAACCCATGACGCACCGTTGTTGTTCGAGATTTGCACACGGAAGGTGTCCGCATTCGGAGCGCCGCCCTGCTGGTTCGAGTACCAGCGGTAGTAGCTCAGGACAGCGCTTCCGCCCGAGGCGTTCATGGTTGGCGAGGTGAGGGTGGTGAAGCCACCGTCCACATCGGCTGCACCAAGCGTGCCGCCGGCAGTGCCCTGACCGGTGAAGAAGCAGTTCACGCCCGGCGCCGCGGTCACATCGTTCTCTGGCTGTACTTCCGTGGTTCCATTGGCCGTGCCGAGTGGATCGCCGCGCACCCAGAGGCCAGCAGTGGCGGTGTCACCAGCGGTCGTCAGCGTCCAACCAAGGTTGGTCTCAACCGTGTCGTTGAACGCAGTCTCAAGTCCAGTCGCTACGCCGACCGTGTACCACGCCGATGGCGCACCCGTTGGGCTTGTGAGCGTTTGACCGTTGGTTGCGCCAACAGAGATGTAGTACTGAATGCTGGCGCCGCATGCGGCAGCTGGGAAGAACGCGCGGTAGTTGTTCGTCGAGACTTGGGTCACGGCGCCCTCAACGAAGGATCCGAGCCCATTCACGCGGTAGAAGAAGCGTCCCGTACCAGGGGCTGGAGTTCCGCCGGCCGCGCTGGCAGCGAAGTTCAACGCGGTGGTTCCGTTTGGCGCGGAGAACACTGGACGGCCGCCTGGGAACGAGATCGAGATCAAGTCGAGTTGCGGGCCAGGCAGTCCGTGGGCCGTGAACGCGTTGTTGATTTCAAAGTAGTGGGGCGAGCCGTTGTTGATGTTGCCGTCGTTGTCATCAAGCGTCAGGAAGTCGATGGTGATGTCGCTTGCGATGGTGGTGCCTGTATGCAGCAGCACTGAATCAATCGCGAGATTCGCCAGAATCGAGCGATAGTTGGTTGGCTCGCTGGCGAAGAGGTTGTCGCGAACATCCCAGACGCAACCTGAGAGCAGTTGGCCGCATGAGTGGATCGCGCTACCGCAGCTCGAGCAGCCCGTCGCCGAGTACTGGCAGGTGTTGTCTGCGTTGCGGATGCCGGTCGAACAGGTTTGGAAGCCAAGCCCGAGTTGCGGCACATCGGTCGCAAGAATGCTGCACACATCGCCGTAACCTTCTCCGTATGCGCCTTGGCCCGAGCCACCGCTCGCGACGAGGTGGTGCCCGTACTCGTGGTGCACAACTTGAGCGAATGCGGTGTTGTTGCAGCCGCCACCGGTTGGGTAGAAGTTGATCGAACTACCGTTGTAGAACGCGTTGCACGAACCCGTGACTTGCACATTGATTGGCCACGAGGTCTGCGTGCTCACCGCTGGGAAGGTTGGGTTCGCAGCAATCGTGATATCACGAATCTTGTTCGCTTCGATGTAGGCGTTCACTTCCGCGAGTTGGTCTTCTGCGGTGTTTGCGGCGTTGTGTACGAAACTCAGTGCACCGCCAGCGCTTGAGAGGCTGAGGGTACCGACGGAGCCGTTTGCCACATCGTTCACCGAGAACCAACGACCACCAACAACCGAGGTGAAACTGGTGTTTGCAGTGATGTTCGGAATCGTGAGTGCGCCAGCAACATTTGCATACAGCGTGGTTGAGCCGTAGGTGATGCGCGCGTAAGGCATCGGGGTTGATACTTCAGCGGCGCACGCAGCAGCTGCAGGGCCGGTGGTCGCGACGCCATTCACTTGCACGGTGACATCGGCGTGAAGTACCTGATCTTCTTGGTACAGGATGCGGTTCGTCTCGGCGTCCACGATGTACAGCATGCGCTGATAGGCGTTCTTGTCGAAGACACCCGTCCCGGTGACGACAAACTTCACAGCCAGGCGTGGCTCTGCAGCTGGAGCAGCATCGAAGCCGGCCCAAATGACTTGTTCTTGATCCGAGTTCGTGGCGCCTGGGCCAAACTGATTGAGTGGGAGTTT
>JASGCF010000112.1 GCA_030054275.1 Limnohabitans sp.
ATTTTGGAACGCGCCTGATTCACCTTGCGCAGTCACAATGTCTGCTTTGCCGTCGCCAGTGAGATCGCCGACTTTGAGGTCGAGTGAACTGTCCGTTGCAGTCGGCACAATGCCTGTGACCTGCGTGAAAGTGCCTGCTCCGTTGTTGCGGTACACACGATCTGCTCCGCCGAGTGCAGCGACGATCAAGTCAAGATCGCCGTCGTTGTCGTAGTCGATGAAGCGCGAGTCATTGTCGTCGACGGTTGGATTCGGCGAAATCTGCGTCGACACATTCGTCCACGAAGTACCCGCACCGTTGTTCCGCAGCAAGAGTTCTGTGTTTGAAGAGCCTGCATTGATACCGATCAAGTCGAGGTCGCCGTCACCTTCGATATCGCCAAAGTCGTACGAATAGCAGGTGAAATCGGTCACAAAGGTTGCGAGCTTCGCGAAAGTTCCGGCGCCGTTGTTGATCCAAAGTTGGCTCGTGTTTGTACCTGTCGCACGAGTACCGACATGAAAGTCAAGATCGAGATCGTTGTCGACATCGCCGAAGACACAATCCATTTGTTCGGCAAGCGCTGTCGACGGGAACTGCGTCGTCGGCGCGTCGCTGAAAATGCCAGCACCGTTGTTGATGAAGAGTCGTGGGCGACCTGTTGTCGAGAATCGATTCGCTCCCGAATTACACAGCAAGATGTCGAGGTCGCCATCGTTGTCGACATCGCCAAACTGCCCACGCGCAGAGCCCATGGTGATGTTTGGCAATCGCGTTGTGGTTTGATCTGCAAACACGCCAGCGCCGTTGTTGATGAGCAACAGCGGGCGTCGGTTGTAATCTTGCGCGAGAATCAAATCCCAGTCGCCATCGCGATCCACATCGCCTGCTTCGACTCCACGGAAACAACCCGTGATGCCGGCGGCACGCGCGTCCGTCTCGTCTGCGAACACACCAGTTCCGTTGTTGATGTAGATGCGTGGCTTCAGCAGCGTCCCAAGCGTCGAATAGCCTTGGCCGTTTGCGAAAATGATGTCCTTGTCGCCGTCCGCGTCGATGTCCACAAGCGTGCACTGGTTCGTGTACTCGGCGATCGTTGGGAAGCGCGTTGATGTTTGATCGACAAATTGCTGTGCAGAAACAGTTGCTGCCACAGAGCCCATCGCAACGATGGCTGCGAGGAAGAATGCGTTTCGGTTCTCGGTCGTCATGAATGGATCCAACGGTTGCCGCATGCGTGCGAGATCACAACTCCGCGCCTGAACGCGCGCGGTTCCACCGACATCCGAATCTACTTCCGATTTGCGACGCTCGAAAGAAATCAGCAGGTTTCGAGCGACTTGATGCGATCCAACCGAGCAGATTTCGGGCGATAAAAGTCTTTGGATCCGATCGTGGCCAAGCCTAACGAATGAACCGGAGTTGTCCAAAGTCTGGCATGAAGCGCCACAACGATTCGGTCGGGCGCACTGTGGCTGGGAAATACACGCACCACGCTTTCCCCAAGAGCAAAGGGCGGGGCACGATGAAGGGAGCGTCTTCGCCGAAAGTTGCTGTCACCAGCGGACTTGGACGACCCCACAAGCGCGAATCTTTGCTTGCGCAACTGTTGTCGCCGCACATCATGAATTGATCGACTTCAAGTTGTGCTGGCTTCTCAAAGTCGCATCCGAATGCAGCGCCAGAAATCGGTTCACCATTCTGTGGGAACTGGTTGCGCGGATCGGTGGAAAGTCCGGTCGAGCGGTAATAGAGATCGCGATCGACGCGCACACGCGACAGCGAGAGCGGCGAGCCTTCGAAGCTCCACGCGAGTTTCGGCTGCGGCGCGCTGATAGAACCAAACGAACGGATGTAGTCGGACAAGACATATCCGTTGAAACTCGATTGCACACGGTCTTCAAGCGACGCGAAGGTGTAATCGAGATGCAGGATTTCCGCGCCATTCACCCACATCGAGAGGCGCTGATCGACATGCCAAAACTCCACATCGAACGGCTCGCCAGCGGCTGGCGGTGCGAAACTTGCAGAAGCCGCGGCGATGGTTTCGATCGGGTCTGTTTCGACATCACGCTCATACTCAACAGCAAGCGAAGCCTTGCCCGCTGCGATTGTGAATCGCATCGTGCGCTTTCGTGTTGCGAGTGTGAACTCCGTCGCGAGTTTCGTTGGATCATCTGCGTCAATCGCTGCGCAGGCACGGATATCACTGACGGAAACCGCGTTTTCAATCGTTCCGATACGCGGCGTGTTGTAGGTCGCGAAGTCTGTGATCTTGAGCACATCGTGGCGCCAAACAAGCGACGCGCGTGACGCTGCATCGGCGCGCCATGCACGATTGTTGCGCCTTTCACCGAGTGAGAATCCTGTTGCTTCCCATGGTGGGCCACGCCAGATCGAACCGGAACTTTGCGCAAGCACCGATGGATCAACAGGCGCAAAGTCCGAATCATGCACAGGCTGCCACACGGTGCGCTGGACATACTCTGGCTTCCGCGCCACCGTGAATTCCGCGCGAGGCGCTCCAAGAGGCGCCGTGAACACATCGCCATCAAGCAAGAGCAATTGTTCGTTTGGAAGCCCAACCAACCGCTTGATGTAACTCGCGTCATCACCTGTCGGATTGGTTGGGTTCTTGAAGACCACGACATCCCAGCGCTGTGGCTCTTGAAAAGCGTAGAGATACTTCAGCACCAGCACACGATCGCCAGACGATGAGCCGCGGAGAATGTCGCTGAGTCGTCGCTCGCCAACGGGTTGATCGGAAATCATCGGGTCGTACAGCGGTACACCCGAGCGTAACCCGCGCAGTTGGCGAATCTGCTCAACGCTTGCACCCGTGCGTTTCGACAACTCCTGATTCAACTCGTCGATGGTCATCGAGCGCGTGCGCGGATCTTCCTGCATCAACTTTCGTTCTGCTGCGCGCATCGCATCCGCGGATCGCAAAACATTTTCCCAAAGCGGCCCGAGTTCCGCGCGTACCCGCTCGTAGGGCTGCGCATCCACGGGATACTCGTAACCGGTGTAGGGGCTATCGATGCGTACATGCTGACCCATGAGGGTCGGCGCCATGGAACCCGTTGGAATGAAGAACCCTTCGGTGACGAATGCGCGCGCAGTCATCGCAACGCCGAATGCCATGATGAGCGATTGCAGCGTCTCGACGACATTGGTCTCTTCTTGCTTCGGGCTCGTGCCTTTCGGGTTGCCCGTGCTTGTCGTGCTTGTCATGTGTCACCTTGATCCTGCATCGTTCAACAACCACACATTGGAACCTCGACGGCACCTCGACGGCAACTCGACTGCGACTTGACTGCACCCCGACCGCACTTCGCGGTCACGCGCGCGTCGCACACACTGCACTACTCGGCGGGCGGTTGGGCACCATTGTTGTTGCCACCACCATTCCCGCGCCTGCGTCGTCGCCGACGGCGCTTGCGTCGGTCGCCTGTGCCGGTCGCGTTCGATCCGTCGGACGAATTCGCGCCGCTTTCGGGCGCGTCGGTTGCATCAGTTGCATCATCTGTGTCATCAGACTGGTCTTCGGTGTCGTTGCCAGCGCCCGCTTCGGCCGCACGCATCTTCGGCAACCCATTGGCATCGGCTGGGGAAGAGGTGCTCGAGGAAGAGGTGCTCGAATCGCCCGACTCGGTCGAAGCGCCATCACCACGACGCTTGCGCTTGCGTCGACGCTTGCGCTTCTTGCCCGCGTTTTCGCCTGTTTGTTCTGCGTCGGCTTCGCCAGTGCCTTCTCCAGTATCGACCTCGGGCGTACGACGCGTACTTGGCTCAACCATCGGCGCTGCAGGCCCGCCAGCTTTCTCACGGTATCGATCTTGCTTTGCAAGTTTCGATCCGCGCTCGGCCGCCAGTTTTTCACGCACGCTGCGCTGACTCATGCCGCGCATCGGATCGGGAGCCTTCACTTCACCAGGTGCTGGGCACGCATCGGGATCCATCAATTCCTCGACGGGAACCGCAATTTCTCGCCCATACTCACCGGGCATGGCGCCTGGCGCGGGATCAAGCCGCACCAAGACAAGTTGCACAAGAATCTTCGAGTCAACCACGATGCCTGGACCTTCAGCGGTTCCAACGCGTGACTTGTTCTTTGGCAGTCGCTTGCGCAGTTCTTCGTAGGTTGCGTCCTCGTAGCGAAGGCAGCACATCAGGCGCCCGCAGCGACCCGAAATCTTCAGCGGATCAAGCGTTGCCTTCTGAATCTTCGCCGACCGCATTGATATCGGCTTCAGAACCTTTAGGAAGTTCTTGCAGCAGCAGTGTTGGCCGCAACGCTCGTAGTCTGCAACCAGACGAGCCTCATCGCGCGCACCGACCTGACGCATTTCAATCCGACACTGGTATGCACGCGCAAGTTCTTGCGCGAGATCGCGGAAGTCGATGCGCTCATCGGAGAGGTAGTAAACGAGCAAGAGCGTTTCGTCGAGCGTCAGTTCGAGGTCCACGATTTTCGCTGGAAACTTGCGGCTTGCAGCGATGTCACGCACACGACCAAGTTCTGCGCGCGCTTTATCTGCGCAAGCAGACGCGCGGTTCGTATCTTCGATGGTCGCAACGCGAAGCACTTCGCCGTTCGTTTGGAACGGATAGTCGCGACCGCCAGAATTGTCGATGTAGTTGAGCATCTCGGAACGCGAGACGCTCTTGCCGCAACCAGAGTTGGAGCAGGTCGTCGTAAGCATTTCCGCGATTTCGATCGCGCGGAAGGTGCGCACAACCAATTTCGAACCACAGCCAGGCTTCGCGTCGCCGCGGTAGGGATACTCACCGATCAATTTCATGCGGCCAAACTTGACCACGATCGAGGTTGGCGGCTTCAGACGGGCGTAGATCTCCTCGTCCGTGAGTCCGTCGCGAAACTTCGGGTCCGCGTCGCGCTCAAACTGTGGGAGAGGGAAAATCGACATAGAGCGAGAGTGTAGCGAATGAGAAATCTCGGCCGCGCACCCGCGCCCACGATCGGGCGATCAATTCGCGCAACACGGGGTCAGTCCCCGTAGCCACCATCTTCGCCATCGGTCGCGGTTTCTGCACCGTTCCGAGTGCGTGCACCCCCACCGCGCGCAAGTTTCGAGCGCGCAGCCAATTCTTCGGGCGTGACGCGCTTGCGTGCGCTGAAGACCAACTTGATCGGCACCTCCGAGAACGGGAGTTGCTCATGCAATTGGTTCATCAGATACCGCTCGTACGAGCCTTCGAACAACTCTGGCTTGTTCACAACGATGGCGATCGTCGGCGGCGCGGTTGCGATTTGGCTGACATAGAAAATCTTGGCCTTCGAACCAAGTTTCGAACTCGGTCCGCGCGCATCCAAAATGCCCTGCACAACCGAGTTGAGGCGTCCTGTGGTTTCGCGGTGATTCGCTTGGCGGAAAAGGTTGCCGCACACCTTGACCAGCGGGCCAACACCCTCACCTTTCGATGCCGAAAGAAACACCATCGGCGCAAAATCAAGGGCAAAAAGCTCTTGCGTGATGTAGTCGATGTAGTCGCTTGTCTTCAGTTCCGACGCGACCAAATCCCACTTGTTGATGGCGATGACCGTCGGCTTATGTTGCTCGATCAATTCCAGCGCCAAGCGCTTTTCGACCTGCGTCACTGGCTCACGAGCGTCGAGCAGAAGCACAGCCACATCGGAGCGTGCAATCGATGCTTTCGCCCGTTGGTGCGAGTAGTACTCAATGTCATCTGCCCAACTCTTCCGCTTGCGAACACCGGCTGTATCGATGGCGATGAACGAATGGCCGTCGCGTTCAAAGCGCACATCGATCGAATCGCGCGTCGTACCTGCAATTTCACTCGCGATCACGCGCGGCTCACCTGCAAGCGCATTCACCAGCGTGGATTTACCTGCGTTGCGGCGACCCACGATCGCGATCTTCATCTCTGGCGGCGCGACCGGTTCGGTCCACTCTGGCACGCGCTCCCAGATTTTCTCGAGAAACGCGCGTTTTCCGTAGGCGCTCGACGCGCTGGTCATGGTTGGCTCGCCGAAACCCAATCGGCACGCGTCATGTGCCGCGCCGATCCAACTATCGTCGTCGACCTTGTTCGCGACCAGCAGCACGCGATCTGCGCGTCCGGCTTCGCGAATAAGCCGCGCGATGCGTTCATCGAGGCCTGTGACGCCCGTTTGCGCATCGACCACGAAGAGAATCAGCGACGCGCGCTCGACGCCCGCCTTGATCTGGCGCTCGATTTCGGGCGTGAGTTTCTGCAAGTCTTCGCCCGCGTCATCGAAACGACCGCCTTCAGCCGTATAGACGCCGTATCCACCCGTATCCACCAGTTCAGCCAGTTTCGGAGCGCCGTCGCGGGCGCGTTCATACGGCAAATCTGTGGGTGGCAGCAACTCGATGAGTTGCGTCACGCGGTCGCGCGTGGTGCCAGGCGTCGGATCAACGATCGACACGCGGCGTCCCACAAGCCGATTGAACAGACTCGACTTGCCCACATTGGGGCGTCCCACGATCGCGATCTCCGGAAGCGGCATAAGGGGCGCAGTCTACGCGAGGAGCGACTTTCCCGTCATTTCCGCAGGCTTCGCGAGGCCAATCATGTCGAGAAGCGTGGGTGCAAGGTCACCCAATCGGCCGTCTGCGCGCAGTTTCCGGCCCTTCATCTGCGCACCAACGACAGAGCATGGCACGGGGTAATTCGTGTGCGCTGTGTGCGGACACTGTGCGCGGACATCCCACATTTCCTCTGCATTGCCGTGGTCTGCGGTGACAATCGCGCTGCCGCCGCGAGCAAGCGTGGCATCGACGACTGCGCCCACACATGCATCGACCATCTCAATCGCTTGCACAGTTGCGGGAAGACTTCCTGTGTGCCCAACCATGTCGCCGTTGGCGAAGTTCACGATGATCACGGGTTCGCAATCGGCAGCCGCAAGCCGCGCAAGTACTGCATCGCGCACTCCAGCGGCGCTCATCTCGGGTTTGAGGTCGTAGGTCGCAACATCCTTGGGGCTCGGCACGATGACGCGCGACTCGCCTTCGAACGGTTCCTCGCGGTAGTCATTGAAGAAAAAGGTGACATGGGGGAACTTCTCAGTCTCGGCGCAGCGAAACTGCCGAATGCCGTGTGCCGCAAGCCACGCGCCAAGGATGTTGGACATTTTCTCGGGGCGGCGGAAGACAAGTTCGACCGGCAAGCCTTTTTCGTACTCCGCGAGTGTTGCGAAGAAGAGGTCACAGAGCCGCGCGCCCTTCGCAAATCCGCCCCGATCAAATCCACCATGTTCACCCGCGTTTTCAACGCCCTTCCACGCGATCTCGTCGAGCACGAACGCCTTCGTCAGTTCGCGAGGGCGATCACCGCGGAAATTGAAGAAGAGAACCGCGTCGCCAGCGCGAATTCGCGAACGCAGGATGGACTGGTCGTCGCCGATCTGTGTGGGTAACACAAACTCATCGCTCGCGCGGGACGGGTCGCTTGGCGCGGCGTGATACGCGCGCACAGCGTCGATCGCCGTCGCTGCGCGCCTCGGCAAAGGCCTCGTAAGCGCGTTGAACGCAGCCTCGACGCGTTCCCATCGATGGTCACGATCCATGGCGTAGAACCGACCCATCACCGTCGCAATCCGACCGACCCCGACCTTCGCGAGGTGTGCCTCGAGTGTGTTGAGATAGCCAACTGCGGATGAGGGCGGCGTATCGCGACCGTCCGTGATGGCGTGTATCACCAAGCCATCGCGCGCAACTCCGGCGTCGCGTGCAAAATCGACAAGGGCCAAGAGGTGCGCCAAATCGCTGTGCACCTGACCATCCGACACCAAGCCAAGGAAGTGCAGCGTGCCGCCCGTGCGCGCGACATGCGCCATCATGGCGACCAGTGTGGGATTTCGCGCGAAATCACCGCGGCGCATGGCGTTCGTAATGCGCATCAACTCCTGATCGACAATGCGCCCAGCACCAATGTTCTGATGGCCAACTTCTGAGTTCCCCATCACTGGCCCGTCGGGGCCAAGAGGCAAGCCAACATCTTCGCCAGAGGTTGCGATCCATGTGCGCGGGAAGTCGCGAGCCAAACGATCATCGACCGGAGTCTTCGCACAGCGGATTGCGTTCGTCGCGTCGCGTTCTCTGTGTGGCGAGTCGCCCCAGCCGTCGCGAATGATGAGTACGCACGGTGTGTTCACGAGTCGTGCATCAGGCGACATATTCGTCATGCGTCAAGCCTAGCGTCTTTCCGCTTGTGCGGCGGATCTGCTGTGGCTACGCTCCCGACACCCCTCGGGATGAATCACACTATGCCCGCGAAGATTGTTGCGAAACCCAGCACCCACGCAAGCACGGATCCCTTACGCGCACGCGCTCTGGGAGAAACTGCGGGAGCCGATCCGATGAAAGACACACGCACGCTGCGCGAGCGCTACGACGATGTTTGTGCACGAGTTGCCCACGCTGCCGCGAAAAGCGGACGCCGCGCGAGCGATGTGATGCTTGTCGCTGTGACGAAGAATGCGTCGATCGATGAGATCCGCGAACTTGTGTCGTACGGCCATGTCGATCTTGGCGAGAACCGCGTGCAACAAATGGTGCAACGCGCTGCGATGCTCGATGAATCGAATGCCCGTCGCGTAGAGCGCGGGCTGGAAACGCAGCCCGTGCGTTGGCACATGATTGGATCGCTGCAACGCAACAAGGTGCGTCAGGCCATTCAGACATCCAAACTCGTTCACTCGGTCGACTCGCTACGCCTCGCCGAAGAATTGCAGGAAAGCGCCGAGGAACTGGGCTGTGGCTCGGATCCGAATGGCACGCCGCCGGTTGATGTCTTGGTTGAAGTGAATGTTGCTGGCGAACGCTCGAAGCATGGCGTTGCGCCCGCTGCTGCGCGCCATTTGGTCGACATGATTGAGTCGATGGTTGCGCTACGCCCGCGCGGGTTGATGTGCATGGCGCCGAACACGGGCAGCCTTGAGGATGCGCGGCGTACCTTCACGCGCTGCCGCGAGATCTTCGAAGAGATTCGTGCGATTCAATCTGGCGGCGAACGCTTCGACATTTTGTCGATGGGTATGAGCGGTGACTTTGAAGTTGCCATTGAGTGCGGCTCGAATCTTGTGCGCGTTGGTAGCGCGATCTTTGGCGAGCGCGCCGAAGACATCGCAGGCGAAGGTGAGCAATCTTCGGAACAACTCGCAGATCACACTGCAGCTGGTTCGCCGTAACGCATGAAGTAGAACCCGTGTAGACAACAACACAATTCTCGTCTCCCTCCTCACGCAGATGCGCGCATTCACTCCGACAGTGCGCGCGTCTGCCGTTTTAGGGAGTCCGGGCACCTGCGCGGAAATGAAAGACCGCCTCGCTGCGCTCGGCGAA
>JASGCF010000113.1 GCA_030054275.1 Limnohabitans sp.
CTTGTCCAATATACGACAGGATGGGTGGCTCGTGAGGCCAAGTCTTGCACCCAAGTCGAAGAAAGTCCGTGAACTCTTCGGCCCGCGTTTGGACTCTCGGAGCCGTGCGAACGCGCACGCCCCCTCACCGTCTGCAATGGAAGCTGCGAGTACGCGGAAGCACTCGCGTCGACTTCGTCAACCGCGAAGGCTTCGACCAATGTCTTTACGGAAGAACGCGCCATCAAACGAAATCTTGGACGCCGCGAGGGTTGCCAGCGCGCTTGCCCGTTCCGCATTTTCGGCAAGCGCCGTCACACAAACGACTCGGCCGCCGTTCGTGACGATTTTGCCATCTTTCCGCGTCGTTCCCGCGTGAAACACGATGATGTCCTCGTCGGCAGCGCGCTCGGTTGCTTCCGCCTCTGCCAAGCCCTCGATCGGCAAGCCCTTGGGGTAATTCCCAGGGTAGCCCCGAGAACACACGACGACGCAGCAAGCCGCGCGTCGATCGAATGACAGGTCGACCTCAGAAAGTTGCCCCGTCGCTGTCGCCCAGCAGAGTTCGACAAGGTCTCCGTGCAGACGCGCCATGATGGGCTGTGTTTCTGGATCGCCAAAGCGCGTGTTGAACTCCAGCACTTTCGGACCAGCGGGGGTGAGCATCAATCCCGCATAAAGAACGCCGCGGAAGGGGATATCCATCCGCTTGAGCGCGTCGACCGTCGGGACCAAGACATCGCGCTCGACAATCCGCAGCACATCGGGTGTCGCGGTTGGCGTTGGGCTGAATGCGCCCATACCGCCCGTGTTTGGGCCGGTGTCGCCCTCGCCGACGCGTTTGTGATCTTGCGCCGGATCAAGAATCCAGAATGATTGGCCATCGCAGAGCGCAAGCACGCTGAGTTCAGGTCCCGTGAGCAGGTCTTCGATGAGAATTGTGTGACCAGCTTCGCCGAACGCCTTTTTCACGAGGCATTCCTCGACGGCGCGTGCTGCCTCTTGCGGAGTTTTGCACACCATCACTCCCTTGCCCGCACAAAGACCAGTGGCTTTCACCACACAACCGTCGACTTTGGTTTCAACAAACGCGAGCGCCTGCTCGGCGTCTGAGAACGAACGCGCGTCTGCGGTTGGAACGCGCGCTGCGCGCATGATCTGCTTCGCGAATGCTTTATCCCACTCGAGTTGCGCGCCCGCTCGCGTCGGACCGAACACGACGCGCCGCGGAGGATCTGAGAGTTTCGTAGCGATATCCGCCGACAATGGTCCTTCGGGTCCGACCACAACAAGCGCAATATTCTCGCGCTCACACCAGCGCGCCAATCGAAATGCGTCGTTTGTGGGTTCTGGGCACACTTGTGCCATGGCAAGCATTCCAGCGTTCGCAGCCGGTTCGACCCACAATGTGCCAAGCCGCTTGCTCTTGCGCAGTTTCCACAGAAGGGCGTGCTCTCGCCCTCCGGTACCAAGGAGCAGGACATTGACTTTATCAGGGCAGCGGAAGCGTGGCATGGGCGCGAGACTGTATCGGACAATCTTGTTAGATTGCGGGGTCTTGCCGGGAACTCGCAAATCCTGTCATCGCGGCGCATTGCACGCGTCGTTCCTCGGTGCGACTTTTTAGTGTTCTCGAAGTAGAGGTCAGAGTCACGATCATGCACGGACTACACGCATTGCTTCGGCCATTCACCCGCCTCAACCTGCTGCGCGTTGCGCGGTCTTCGACCACAGCGTTCCTGATGACGGCAACCATCGCAGGTTCGACGCTCGTCTGCGACCGCGCTTCGTTTGCGCAACTTTCCGACTCAGAAACCGCAGAATTGTTCGTTGAACTGAACAAGCCTTGGCTTCGTGTTCCCGAGCAGGAGAAGAGTTCGACACGGTTGTTTACCGCGTATCTCGATATGACCAATCCCCCGAAGCCCATCGGAGCGGATTTCAACCAAACCACCGTTGCCCCGGGCATGGAAGGTTTCGCGGATGTGGCCAAATGGGCCGAGACAAACCAAAGCATGGGCGAGGCGCTGATTGCGCTTGAGAACTGCCGAGTGCTTGGTGTGCCTTATGGCACGGAGGGCGTCGATCCACGATTCGTGGAGCGCGGCCTGGTGGCTGTGATTGGTATCGACGGAGATTTCACGAAGGCAGAGTTCCGCTACATCAAGGCGCTTGAGACGATCAGCGCCTACGCGGCGGCCGAGATGTATCGGCGCTGCGAGGCAGGCGAGTTCGACGCAGCATTCGCGGTTGGATTGGCACACCTGCGCATCCTGCGTCAGGCCGTCGACCAAACGATGTTTGATGAGAAGAGCGCTGCGCTGGTGATGCTGTGCGACGCGCTCTCTGTGCATCGCGATGTCATCTACACCTACATGGAGAAGATCGGCGTCGATCGATTGCGCAAACTGGCATTCAAAGGCTATCCGTTCTTGAGCGCAGGCGATACCGAGCGCTTGCGCCGCTTGCAGATGCCGGAGGGTGATCTCGTTGTTGGCGAGGTCATGCTGAAGGGCGCGTTTGACGCGGCTGGCCAAGCTGATCTCGAGCAATTCTCGAAGAACTTCGCTGCGATGCAGTCGCGTTCTGAACCGCTCACTGGGTTCGGCGCAGCGAAGCGTTGGTCCAAGATCGCGGAAGTGCACGGCAGCCTCGATGCGAGCGAACTGAAACTGAATGATGTGTACGACGATTTCTGGCGCCGGTGGCGCATGCGACCGTTCGATCAATTGCTCACCGTTCCAACAGTGCTCTCGCAGTTGAATCCCGTGAAGTACGCGGCTGTGACATTGGTTGCGAAGGATGTGCAGCAGCTTTTCGCGCTGCGCAGCCGATTGAGCGCGGAAATCTGCGGCACTGTGGTGAGTGCAGGTCTCGCGTCGTATCGCGTCCAGTACGGGAAGTGGCCGAGCACCCTGACCAATACCTACGGCGAAAGTCTGCCAAAGCGCTGGGACTACGATGTCTACGACAAGGCGCAGAAGGGCTTCATCTATGAATCCCTCGGCTCATCCAAGCGCACGGTCGAGTGCGAGTACGGCCTCGTGGATGTTCCGGGCTGCCTCCTCTACGCCCGCAACGGCGACAACGAGGGCAACAAGGCTGCCCGCCACATTGCTGGCGGCATGATCGACGACTTCGTCTTGTGGCCGCCGCTTCGCGCACTCTCGCGTGGGCAAGGTGAGTAATCGGAAGGTGAGAGAGCGCACCGAGTCCATCTGCGATGACGGATTGGCACCGCGATTTTGTTGGAAGGTTTTGCAATGACAGCATCACACGGCGTTGAGAAGTTGGTGATCATCGGATCTGGCCCAGCCGGTTGGACCGCTGCGATCTACGGAGCTCGTGCGAATCTCTCGCCGCGTGCGATCATCGGCGTTCCGGCCGCAAATCCGGCTCCAGTGTTGCCAGGTGGTCAGCTCATGCTCACCACGGAGGTTGAGAATTACCCAGGCTTTCCGCACGGCGTAAGTGGTCCGGAGATGATGGCGCTCTTTCAGCAGCAAGCAGAGCGATTCGGAACCCGCATCACCAATGCAGATGTCACTCGATGTGACTTTTCGCAGCGTCCGTTCGTCATTGAAACAAGCGAGGGAGAAACTGTTCGCGCCCACGCCGTGATCATCGCCACGGGTGCCACTGCGAATTGGCTTGGGCTTCCCAATGAACTTCGGTTGGCTATGAATGGTGGCGGCGTCAGTGCCTGTGCTGTGTGCGACGGAGCGCTACCGGCATACCGCGATCAGCCGCTTGCTGTGGTTGGCGGCGGCGATACGGCCATGGAAGAAGCGAGCTATCTCACGAAGTTTGCATCCAAGGTGTATGTCATTCATCGACGCGACTCATTCCGCGCTTCCAAAGCCATGCAAGCGCGCATTCTCGACAACCCAAAGGCGGAGCCTGTTTGGAACTCTGTTGTTGTTGATGTCGTCGGTGACGCATTCATCGAGGGGCTCATCCTTGAAGATGTGTACACGAAGGCACGACGAACGCTTCCAGTGAAGGGCCTCTTCATCGCGATCGGTCACTCGCCAGCCACAAAGTTCCTTGAAGGCTGCGGCATCGAATTCGATGACAAGGGTTATGTGATGCTGCGCACACGCTCAAGCCGCACCAATATCGACGGCGTTTTCGCGGCCGGCGATGTGGCTGATGCTGTCTATCGCCAAGCGATTACAGCAAGTGGAATGGGCTGCCAAGCCGCGATCGACGCGGAGCGTTGGCTCGCAGAGCACGGCATCCACTGATCTTGCGATGCGTGTCTTCGACCGAGCGTAAAGCAACCGCATTGGAACCAGATCCTTACGCAAAAATGGATTGCACGAGTTGTGCCGTTTTCTCCTGCGTGTCATGGCGCGACGCGCTGCGTGCTTGCACTGGCTGTCGTACGAAGAGAAGCGGCGCTGCGCCAAGATCAAGCGGCCAGTACACGGCCATGCGCGACTGATTGCGCATGGATCCGGCCCAGAATCCGTCTCCACCACGACCGTATGCGATGTAGGAGCCAACGCGTGGACGACGATCCCAACGCTCGATGCGCGAACCGAGCAGTGCCGTTGCGAACGCTTCGAATCCAATGTGATTTCCGCAGACGACGATGATGTTCTCGCTGCGCGGCATGAACTGGCTGAAAGCCTTCCGCAATGTTGCCTGAAAGCGGGGGACATGTCGGTCCATGTGTTCTTCAACATCTGCAACCACTTCCGCATGACCCGACGCAGACGGACCAGCGATGCGAAGTCGTGCGCACGGTGCTGTCTCGTGCAGTCCGCTCTTGATGCGTGCAGTGCGCGCCGTGCGTGGCTCTCGCAGCAAGAGTTCATCGCCAACCGAAGCCTGTTCTACAAAGTCGAATGCATCTTTCAGTGCTGCTTGTAACGCAGCGCCGCGTAGGTTCTTCCACAAGAACAGCGCGATGACAAGTCCACGGCCCGCGTTCTCAAGAGTTCGCCATGCGCGCGGCACCGCACCGCGCACTGCACGGAAAGTTTCCTGCGGAGCGCGCTTGACATGGACATGTATCGTGAGCCCATCACGCCGCGCTTGGAAGTCGACATGCTTTCCAGAGGGTGTTTCTACTTCGTGTTCAACGGCGCAACCGGCGAGCAACAATCGGGCTGCAACCATGGTCTCCGCGCAGAGCGAACGCGCAGAGTCGAGTAGATGCGCATCACTCGTTGCGTCCTCTGGGAGGGGCGCGCGGAGATGCTGATGGAGCCTGTCGTGCGCTTCGTCGAGCGCGCGGCGAAAGCGGCGAAGCGCTTTGAGATCCATGCGCTCTGCCCACGCCGCTTCTTCTCGCGCGAAGAGGCGCTCGAGTTGGGTGAGGAGTGCCACGATCTCCGTGACTTGCGGTGCGCGACCGGACATGGTGGGTTTATCGGTGCATCACACGGAGATCGCAAGCGGTCGCCGTTGGGGATCATGCAGTTTGTAACGGGGATCGATGCGGAACCGTGGTGAATTCTTCCGGTTCGATGATCAGGGACGCATTTCTTTCCACCCAGAAGCCGACGATGCAGCACGGAAGGGAGAACACGATGCGCATCGGAGAAATGCTCGTTCGCATGGGTGTGTTGAAGGCATCGCAGGTCGAGGCCATCTTGGAGGAGCAGCAATCGCAGAACGAACCGTTCGGCGCGATTGCGGAGCGCATGTTCGGCGTCTCGCCAGACACCATTGAGCGTGTTTGGATCGAGCAAACGCAAGACAGAGCGACGCTCTTTGATCCAAGTGCGGGTGTCGACGACGAAGCGCGGGAACTTGTGGTTCGTCGGCAGGCTTGGCAGTTTGGCATCGTGCCCATCCGGCTTGATGACGGCTACCTGGTTGCTGTCACGAGCCGCAAGCAACTCCCACGCGCCGTGCGGTTTGCCACGCGAGTTCTTGGCATGGCGGTGCGATTTGAAATCGCCGATGACGAGACGCTTTCGGCCCTCTTGACGCACCAATATCCCATTCGCGGACTCGACAAGTCGATCTTCGAGGGAAACGGTATTGCTGCCATGCTCCGGCGCGCTGCGTGATCGGTCACATGTGCAGGTTCGGGGTAGTGGTTTGGGGTAGTGGTTTGGGGTAGCGGTTTGGGGTAGCGGGCCGCAACGCACTTGACAGCGTTGGTGCTTCGGATACTCTTCCGACCCCGCTGCAAGGCAGGACGCCAACTTAGCTCAGTTGGTAGAGCATCGCATTGAAAATGCGAGTGTCCCCGGTTCAAGTCCGGGAGTTGGCATGAACAAGACCCGTCTTTCGGCGGGTCTTGTTGCTTTTTGATTTGGACCCTGCGGATTTCGATCGTATCGATTTCGCCCCGCTGATTTGCCGCGTCTTGAGAATGCCGTGTGCGTCGCGCTTTTCAGGCGAGCATGTTGCCGACGATCCGCAACTGGAGAGGCCGTCCCAAATGCTCGCGACGAATCGCCAAGCGTCCAGCCGCACGCTCTGCCTCAAGCGTGCCGAGCAATTGTTCCACCATCCACAGTCGAATCGGACGGGCGCCGTCGTAGCGTGCGAGACCGCGCCCGAGTTCGGTTTCACGACGCAGGGTTGTCCAGTAGCGGCGCGTCCATGTCAATGCGAGCGTTTCTGGAAGCCGAGCCATTGCTGCGCGCGTCATGGAGGGCTCTGCGAAAATCCACAATTCGTTCCACGCGTTCGAGCGCTGCAATCTGCACGCCGTTGCAACGGTGAGGTCGCCGATACAAACAACGGGCTTCAGGAGACTCTTGCGTTCGAGTTGTGCGTGGCTGGTCTCGCGAACCTGCGCAAGCAGATCGTCGGCACCAACGCGGTAGCGCGCAGCAAGCGGACCTGCATCGCGAAAGAACGCGCGCAAAATGTGAACGCGATGGGTATCCCAGTCGCTGGTGAATGTGTGCGAATCAGCGGCAATTTGCGGCCTTTGCGCGCATGCTTGCACAGCGCGCTTGCCGGTGTTGCGGGAATTCGTTGCGTCGACGCGTGCGCCAACATCCCGCGCGCACGACTCTCCATGTCGATCGTTGGTCATCTATCGATCCCTATCGCCGAATCCAACCGGCGTGGAAGCAATGTACCGATGCAGGACGATCGCGAGGGGCTTTCACGAGAACCTGCGAAAATTCCGCGAGATCGCATCGTGATGTGCGTTGACGAGTCAGGCTATCGGCGGTCGACTTCGATGGTGCCAAGGAACGATGCTCGCACATCTCGAAGTGCCGAGAATCGTTCTCGCCATGCATCAAAGGATGGGCGATCAAAAGTGAGCGACGCACACGACTCACTCGCGTCACACTCCATGGCGCGTTGACCGAGTTGATCAATCGCGACCGAAGCGCCCGAGTACACAAGTGTCGGATCATTTCCGGTCCTGTTGGAGGCGATGACACACGCTTGATTTTCGATCGCTCGGGCGACAAGCAGCTGACGCCAGTGTTCGTGCCGCACGCTTGGCCACGACGAACTTACAGCGAACACTTCAGCGCCTGCGAGAGCAGCCAACCGCCATAATTCAGGGAAGCGCAAGTCGTAACAAATCAATGGGCACACAGTGACACCGTCGACATTGAGGAGGGTCACACGATCTCCTGCCGCGTACTGCGCCCGTTCGCTTGGGAAGAGGAAGTTCTTGCGGTAGATGGATTTGCACTCGCCAGTTGGTGAGAACACCGCAACGGCGTTGGCAAGTCGACCCGAACTCTCGCGGATGGCAAGGCCTGCTTGCAGCCAACACTCGGATCGGAAGGCGAGTGACGAGAACCATTCGAGTGAGTTCCAACCCGTCGAACTATGGGCGGCGGAGCACAACGCACTGTCCGAGGTCCATGCTGTCTCGCACATTTCTGGAAGCACGACAAAGTCGCCGCGGGAAGGGGACAACTGATGCATCCGCCGCTCGATCTCTGCTCGGTTGGCGGAAACATCCATCCACACTGGATTTGTTTGCATGGCGTGAAAGCGCATGCGTGCAGGCTACTGCGCTGTTGCGCTCTCCGCCCGAGAGTTTGTTGGACGAAACGCGGCGACGGTGACAAGCGCTCGCAACCTGCTTCGCAACTTGCTCGCTGTGGCACGCCAAAGGGAGCGAGAGCGGAAGTTGAGGCCTTGCCTGCAACTCCACGCCTCAAATTCCGCCAGTCGCGACCGCGAAAACAATTGACGCTCTGCACGCCAAAGGGAGCGAGAGCGGAAGTTGAGGCCTTGCCTGCAACTCCACGCCTCAAATTCCGCCAGTCGCGACCGCTCAGACAAACGAGCCGCCGCAGCGGCGACCGCCAAAACAACGAAGGGAGACCAACGGGGATCGAACCCGCGACAGCCGAAACCACAATCCGGTGCTCTACCAACTGAGCTATGGTCTCCGGAAGTCGCGAAGAATAACGCTCGTGCGCGTTTCGGTCAATCGCGTGCCTCCGAAGTCTCGGACCTCAAGCCGCCGTTGAGTTCGCCCTCGCTGTGCTAGTATCCGCCCCCTTCGGCCGAGCCTCGGCTTGGCGTCGGCGAGTTGTCGCTCGTCCCATCTTTCGAATCTCCTGAGATCATTTCATATGGCCATGTCCACCCTTCCGGTTGAGTTCGGTTCCGCCAAGATTCACGCGAATTTGTCTGTTGCGACCCTTGTTGAACTCGCGCTCTCGCGTGGCGAAGGTCAACTTGCGGCAAATGGCGCGCTCCAATGCGACACTGGCGAGCGCACTGGCCGCAGCCCAGATGACAAGTTCCTTGAAGACACGGCCGGAATCCACAACAACATCAACTGGGGCAAGGTCAATCAACCGATTTCTCCCGAGCATTTCGAGAAGTTGAAGGCTGCGGCGCTGAAGCACCTCAGTGCCAAGAGCGACATCTTCCGCTTCGATGGCTACGCCGGCGCAGACCCGAAGTTCCGCCTGAAGGTCAGCGTCTTCACCGAGAAGGCATGGCACTCGCTCTTCGCGAAGACCCTCTTCATCAATGTGCCAGAAGCCGAGATGCCGTCGTTCAAGGCCGACTGGACCATCATCAATGCCTGCGGCATGAAGATCACGAATCCGGCTGAATTCGGCCTCAAGACGCACATTGGCATTGTGCAGAGCCTCGAGAAGAAGACGGTTGTCATCGTCGGCACCGAGTACGCCGGTGAGATGAAGAAGTCGATCTTCTACGCGATGAACTATGACCTTCCGGATATGAAGGTCTTCCCGATGCACTGCTCGTGCAATGTGGATCGCAAGGACCCATCGAATGTGGCGCTCTTCTTCGGTCTTTCGGGCACGGGCAAGACCACGCTTTCGGCCGATCCACACCGCGACCTCGTTGGCGACGACGAGCACGGCTGGTCCGACGCTGGCGTCTTCAATGTCGAGGGTGGTTGCTACGCGAAGT
>JASGCF010000114.1 GCA_030054275.1 Limnohabitans sp.
CTCACAGCCGAGCACTCTGCAAACGAAGTCTCTTCTGGGTCTCTTCTGGGTCTCTACTGGGTCTCTACTGGGTCTCCACTGGGTCCCCACTCGGACCCAAACGCACCTTTGGGCCCCAACTCGCCCTAACCACCCTTCGCACGATCCGACTCGCCACTCCCATGCTCAAGTTCTCGGAGCCTTGTGAGCCCTCGACTCAACGCACTTTTCACCGTGCCAAGCGGCGTGTCGAGTTGCGCCGAAATCTCGCGCAGACTGAATCCCTGTAAATAGGCGCGTTCAATCACCGTGCGTTGAAGGTCTGGGAGGCGCGACAACTGGCGCCGCAGTCGCTCGCGCCCCTCGCTCCCCTCACCTGAGCCAATAGCCTCTGGGCGAGCAACTGCCCCGCCCGCATCGCCGCGCGACTCGTCCAGTGCCGCTTTGTCGGGCCTCGCAGACTGACGACGAAGCCGATCAATCAGGTGCCGCCGCGTAATCAGCATCACCCAAGTCACCAGTTTCGCTCTGCGGGGGTCGAACCGATCCGCCGTCCTCCACAGTCGCACAAACACCTCTTGGACAGCATCTTCCGTCTCAGCCCGCGAGCGCAACACCTGTCGCGCAGACTGATACACCAACGCTCCGAATCGATCGTACAACTCGCCGAGCGCTGCTTCGTCGGAAGCCGCAACTCGCTGCATGAGTTCCCAGTCGATGCGTTCGCTCTCGGTCATTTTGCTTGGGTTGTGGGCAGGTTTGTGGCCTTGTCCCCGGTGGCTTGGCCGTTCGACGACCGGAAATGTACTTCAAATCAACTCGAAATCCACTCTGAACGGGTTGGCTATCCGGAATCGTGAGGTACTCTTCCTCCGCAGTCCGCGTCCCATGGTCTGCATCATGGTTTGGGCCAATCAACGCGTAGCGATTTTGGCGAGTAACAGAGCACCGCACCGCGCGAATCTCGTGCGTTGCGAAGAATGCAAGTGAGGAGCCCTCTTGGTTGCGACGAGCAATCATCCTCCGCAGGCATCGACGGACTGTCACAAGTCCGCGAGATATCGCTCTCAACGCAAGACGAACACGACTCCCGCCAAACCTGGCTTCACCCTTCTCGAACTGTTGGTTGTGATTGGCATTGTGGCAGTGCTGACTGGGCTTCTGATGCCCACGCTGCGCAGTGCTCGCAACGCGGCCGAACGACTGTCTTGCGCGAACAACCTCCGTCAAGTTGGCTGCGCGCTGACCGAATACCTCAACGACAGCAACGACTGCCTGCCAACGCTGAGCGCCACCAGCAATTTGCAGACCGCGCAATGGGGCGAAGGTATGTGCCTCACCAATCCCACTGGCTCGCGACTTGAGGGTTTGGGCAAACTTGTGAGTGGCCTGTACATCACCGATCCACGACTGCTCTACTGCCCCTGCCATCGCGGCGACCACCCGTACGAGCGCTATGCACAGCGACTCATCGGTGGCGGCCTCAACATCGGTGGCACTTCGCCTGTGTACGCGAACTATCACTATCGCGGCCATCTCAATCCAGCAGCCTCATCGGCCAGTACAGCTTCGCTCAAGGGCAAGAATCTTGCGGGCGTGGTCCTTGTGGTCGATGGCATGCGGACGCGCCGCGATTTCAATCACCTCACTGGTACGAATCGCCTGAAAGGTGACGGCAGCGTCGATTGGCTGCTTGACGCGGGGAACCGCATCTACCATGGGCTGCCGCAGTCGCCAGCGATTTCCTTCACCGGAAATGGCGCGATCTTCAACGAGGCATGGCGTTGGATTGATCGAACTCCCGCGGACGACGACGCTGCAGACTGATTGCGGAACGCACGCTGCGTCGCGCGCGCAGGATGTGGCACCCTCGACCCACGCAAACTCACTGCTTCACGCAGTCGACGACCTGTGCGCGATGTCGACCAGCGCCAGGATCCACAATTTCGGATCGCAACGGATACCACGGTGCGCGAAGGAATGTGAGGTCGATCCCGATGAATGGCCAGTCGCGCGGGTAGGTTGCGCCCCAACCAGTCCCGTTTGTTTCGAATGCCTCCGAGTAGTCGGATGCGATCAGCGAGAGCGAGTGGCTGCCACGCGTGATGTTGAAATCGCCAACCATGATGTCTGGCTCTGTCGCACGAAGTTGCGCGAGTTCTCCGCGCAAAGACCTCATGGTCAGCGTGCGAGGCAGCGTTGGCGCACTTGGAAGATCGATCGTTTCGACAATCAAGGGACCAGATCCGGTGGCAAGCGTGAAACGAGAGACGAATCGATTTCGTGCGGCCAACACTGGCATCGCTTCCGTGACTGTGAGCCGCGACACGACAGAGAACTTCCCTGCTCCTTCGATCATGTAGCCCTTGGGAACAAGCAGTTGGCTTGACTCGCGCAGAACATCTGGACCTGCGTCGGTGAAGAGGTAGATGTCTGCGTCAAGTGCTGCAAGTTTCTCGACAGCCCCACGAATCGCGTCACCCGATGGGTAACTTGGGTTCCAGTGCACGATGCGAAGCGCCTCGGACGGTCTCGCGGCCGGGAGCCCCCACATCCGCAACACCTGCACCAACGCAAGCAGTGCTGCGGCCACAGTCCACCATCCAAGTCGACGCGTTTCTTCTTGATCGCGGCGCAGCCACCGCGCTATCGCGAGCAATGCTGCGAGCCACAGAAGCGCAGGCACAACGAGCGCAATGCGTGGAATCCACCAAATCGCTTGCATGAAGTACCAGCGATCTGTCACAAGATTCGACGCGACCAACAAGACCAAGGCAAGCACGGCTGGCACCTTTGCCAAGCGAAAGGGAGTCCACTCACCCATGTCTCAACTCCGTGCTGCAGCGGGCATGGTGCACGCGGACGCCTTCAACGCGGTCGCGCTCTGCAAGTTCCCGCGCGATCGCTGGACCAAGGCCTCGCGCTGCACAAATCACTGCGTTGTTCGCCACAAGTCTGCGCCCGCGAGAACAATCGATCTCGCCTCCATCGGTATCGCCAACCCACGCGCCCGCCTCGCGCGCGAGGAGCACAGCGCCCGCGTGATCCCACACATACTTGCCGGGACCGTTGCCGCGACGGCTATACGCGACATCGGCAAGCCCTGCGATCACATGCCCGTACTTCGCTTGGCTATCCGAGTGCACCAACGCGCAGTCGTGGCCTGTTGAACGGCCCACAGCCAAGCGCGCCTCCGTTTGCGATGGCGTCGCGCGTGCGGGAGCCACGACGCGTACGACTTCATCCGGTGGAAGCGTGTCTGTCCGAACCTTCGCTTGCGAGACTTCGCCGCCAGAGAGTGGCATCCACCAGCAACCAGCCCCTGCTTCTGCCGTGAACACCCGTCCGCCGAGAATTGTGGGAAACCCGTTCACTGCGCAGACGGGAGTTCCTCGCGAGAGCAACGCCAAGCAGGGACACCAATGGTCACCATCGATGAAGCCCTGCGTGCCATCGATCGGGTCGAGTACCCAACAAGCGTCGATGTCGTGGGTGGGGCCATCGATCCTTCCGAGGTGAAGCGCCTCGTCGATGCCCGTACTGCCATTTTCACTCTTGCCACCAACGCGAACGCCCCACGACTCAAGCAACACGCGGCAATGCGCGAGCGCCGCTGGCTTTCCACCAATCGATGCGCTGTCCTCTTCGGCAATGGTCGGGAGCGCTCCGAACCACTCTGCCAACTGCGTCAAAATCAAGACCTGTAAGGCCACATCAACCGCCGTCACCACAGAGCCGTCGGGCTTCCCCACAATCGCCTCGGCTGGCAGCGTGCGGCGCGCCTCGACGGCGAGATTGGTCGCACGCGCCATGAGTTCCATGATGGCAGGCAACCGATCGCGCACAAGAAGTTGTCCGGCTGAGGGCATCCCGAAAGCGTAGCAAGGCTTCGGTGCCATTTCGGCAGGCGAAATCAGCCCGCCTCACGCCCTGTCACCCGATTTCGCACTCACTTTGGCATTTCGGCTGGCACGACCGTTGCTTTGACGGCCGCCCCCGCCGGCAACCCCGCGGGGCAGAAGGAATCGAAACTATGTCCAACGGAAACAGCAAGATCATCGGCATCGACCTCGGCACCACCAACTCGTGCGTCGCCATCATGGAAGGCGGCCAGCCGAAGGTTCTCATCAACGCGCAAGGCAATCGCACGACCCCATCGGTCGTGGCGTTCACGGAAAAGGGCGAGCGCCTCGTCGGCCAACCCGCGAAGCACCAGCAAGTCACCAATCCACGCAACACGATCTATTCGATCAAGCGCTTCATGGGCCGTCGCACCGACGAGGTCGCGAAGGAACAGAAGATGGTGCCGTACGAGGTGCTCGGCTCGGGCGCCGACCTCGTGAAAGTCAATGTGCGCGGCAAGCAGTACACACCGCCAGAGATCTCCGCGGTCGTGCTGCAAGAACTCAAGAAGGTCGCCGAAGATTACCTCGGCGAAAAGATCGCGCGCGCGGTGATCACCGTGCCCGCGTACTTCAACGATGCGCAACGCCAAGCCACCAAGGACGCTGGTGAAATCGCGGGCCTCAAGGTCGAGCGCATCATCAATGAGCCGACGGCCGCCGCGCTCGCGTACGGTCTCGAGAAGAAGAAGAACGCGCGCATCGCAGTGTTCGATCTCGGCGGCGGTACCTTCGATGTGTCGATCCTCGATGTCGGCGACGGCGTCTTCGAAGTGCTCTCGACGAACGGCGACGGCCACCTTGGCGGCGATGACTTCGACGATCGACTGATCACCTTCCTTGCCGATGAATTCCGCAAGCGTGAAGGGATCGACATCACCAAGGACGCGATGGCGTTGCAGCGCCTCAAGGAAGCCGCGGAAAAGGCGAAGATCGAACTTTCCACGCAGATGGAAACGACCGTGAATCTGCCGTTCATCACGGCCGATCAGAACGGCCCAAAGCACCTTCAAGTGACGGTCACGCGTGCGAAGTTTGAAGACATGTGCGCGGATCTCTTCACGCGTCTGCGTGGCCCATGCGAGCAAGCGTTGAAGGACGCGAAGCTCAGCGCGAGCGAAGTGCAAGAAGTCGTGATGGTTGGCGGTTCGATCCGCATTCCAAAAGTGCAGCAGATCGCGAAGGAGATCTTCAAGACGGATTCGCTTGATCGTTCGATCAATCCCGATGAAGTTGTTGCGATTGGCGCAGCGATCCAAGGCGGCGTGCTCGTCGGCGATGTGAAGGATGTGCTCCTCCTCGATGTCACCCCGCTTTCGCTCGGCGTTGAAACGCTCGGCAGCGTGATGACGACGCTCATCCCGCGCAACACAACGATCCCAACCTCGAAGAAGGAAACCTTCTCGACCGCGTCCGACAATCAGAACTCGGTGACGATCCATGTGCTGCAAGGCGAGCGCCCGATGGCGAACGACAACCGCAGCCTTGGCAAGTTCGACTTGACGGGTATTCCACCCGCTGCGCGCGGAACGCCGCAAATTGAAGTCGAATTTGCGATCGATGCGAACGGCATCCTCAATGTTTCGGCGACCGACAAGGCGACGAACAAGAAGCAAGAGATCAAGATCACCGGCTCTTCTGGCTTGTCGAAGGACGACATCGAGAAGATGAAGCGCGAAGCCGAGGAGAACGCGTCTGCAGACAAGCAGCGCCGCGAACTCATCGATCGCCGCAATCAGGCGGAGCAAGTCGTCTACGGCACGAAGAAAGCGATGACGGATCTTGGTGACAAGGTTCCAGCCGCGACGCGCAGCGCGATCGAAAGCGCGATTTCGAATGTCGAAGAACGCGTCAAGGGCGATGACCCAGCCGCGATCCAGAAGGCACTCGACGCGCTCAACACCGCAGCGCAGGAACTCGGCAAGATTTCGTACGAGTCGGCGAAGGCGGACGCACCTGCGGGTGGCGCTGCAGGCGGCGCAGACGCTGGCGCGAAGAAGGACGATGTCATCGACGCCGAGTACGAGGTCAAGGACGGCAACTGACCCTGAAAGACGGTCATGGACGAAACGCGTGTTTGATCAACGACCCGCGGCCCGCGACTCTCGCGGGCCGCGGCTTTTCCCGCAAACTCGCAGCCGTCTTGCGACTCTGTAGACTGACGCCCCCCGATGCCGCATTCCACGCAACAGCCCAAGCCCATGCAGACCGTGAAGGGCATTCCGGTTTCGCCCGGCATTGTCATCGGGCGCGTGTTTGTGCTCGGCGAAGCGGAAACGCATGTGCCGCATCGCGATATCGAAGAGCATGAGGTCAGCGTTGAACTCGACCGCCTCGAGGGAGCACTTCGCGACGCGAACGCAGACCTCATCGTGCTGCGCGATCGCACCGAGCAGCAACTCGGTCGTGAGGCAGCGAAGATCTTCGGCTTTCATCTTGGGCTCCTGCAAGATCCGGCGCTCGTCGGCCCGATGCGCGAGCGCATTCGCAAAGATCGCATCAACGCAGAGGTCGCCGTCGCAGATGCATTCCGCAAAGTCACAGAGCAATTCCGCGCCATCGGCAACGAGGTTTTCCGACAGAAGGCCAACGACGTGCTCGATCTCGATCGTCGCGTCCTCGGCAAATTGATGGGCGAAAACGAGTCGCGTCTCTCGGCGCTCGACGAGCCGGTCATCATCGTGGCGCATGAACTCACGCCATCGCAAACGGCGGGCATGGATCGCAAGAAGATCCTCGGGATCGCGACCGATCTTGGCGGCCGAACCAGCCACACCTCGATCGTTGCGCGTGCGATTGAAATCCCCTGCGTTGTTGGCTGTCAACGCGTGATGGAGCGTGCAGACGATGGCGATACGGTCATCGTTGACGGCGATACCGGCGTCGTCATTGTGCGCCCGACCGAGCGCACGCTTGAGGAGTATCGTGTTCAGCAGCAGCGCTTCTCGGCGTATCGGAAAGTGCTGCGCGAAACGGCGCCACTCGAAGCGGTGACGAAGGACGGCACGCGCATTCAATTGCTCGGAAACATCGAGTTTCCGCACGAAGTGGAAAGCGTGCTCGCGAACGGCGGCGACGGCGTAGGCCTCTACCGCACCGAGTTTCTCTACCTCACGAACGATCACGAGCCAAGCGAAGAAGAGCAGTATCAAGCGTATCGACGCACGCTTGAGTTGCTCGCGGGGCGACCTTGCACCATCCGCACGCTTGATCTCGGCGCCGACAAGTACACGCAGCAACGCGCGCACGAACCCGAGCGCAATCCGTTCCTTGGGCTTCGTTCTATTCGCTATTGCCTGCAGAACCGCGAGCTCTTCAAGACGCAACTCCGCGCCATTTTGCGGGCGAGCGCCGCTGGCCCGGTGAAGATCATGTTCCCGCTGGTGTCGACGCTGATGGAACTTCGCCAAGCGAAGATGATCCTCAACGATGTCTGCGAAGAACTCGACGAGGAGGGCATTCCATTCGACCGCGCGATGCAGACTGGCATCATGATTGAGGTGCCAAGCGCAGCGCTGATGGCGCGCGCTTTCGCCGATGAATGCGCATTCTTCTCGATCGGGACGAACGATCTGATCCAGTACACGCTGGCGGTCGACCGCGGCAACGAGCGTGTTGCCAATCTTTACACAGGCGCGTCGCCGGCGGTCCTGTATCTCGTCAAACAGGTGGTTCGATCGGGTCGTCGAGCGGGTATCGATGTGTCGCTGTGCGGCGAAGTTGCAGGTGAGGCGATCTACACCATGTTGCTGATCGGCTTGGGAATGCGTACACTCTCGCTCGTCCCGAGTCAGATTCCGCTCATCAAGCGCGTGATCCGATCGGTCGACATCCCCCACTGCGAACAGTTGGCCCGCCGGGTTGGCTCGTTCGATTCCGAGCGGCAGGTGCTCAACACCCTCCGCGACGAACTCAGAAAGATCGATCCCGACTCGTTCGGCGGCTGGATGGCCGAGTGAACGAACGCCCGTTCTGGGCGCGGAATCGAACAACAAGAAATTTTGAGGCCGTGAACAGCCCAGCGTCTGCGTCTTGCAGACTTCATATGGGCGAACTCTTGGAAAGGCGGATGTTCCGCCTGCCAATCGGGATGAACGGTCGCGGACTTTTCGCTTGCGCTTTGCACATGCATGCGCTTTGCCGACAAAGCCGCGCCCCCCGGACGGTTGGACCGAGGAACGATGGCGTGCTGCGCACAGAGCGCACCGCGCCGACACCCTCGGATGGGAACTTTGCGTGCGCGCCGCGCATGCCCGTTCCGCGCATCGCGCGAGCGGACCTCGGCGACGCATGCCGCGCAGGTACTGGGATGCTTCCCAGAAACAGATCCGAAAGGATCACTGCGTGCGAGGTAGAAGATCTGTGCGGAGCAATGCCGCGCACCTTCGCCTGAGGCCTCTCGCTGAGACCTCGCCCGCCGACCCTCCGCGCTTCGATCGAAGCGGCGTTCCGACTTGGTGTTTCGAGTGAGCGTTCGAAACAAAGCGCTTTGCGCTGTTCACGCCTCGCAGGCTGGAGCAATCCAGAGATTTGGCGAAGGCAATGTCCGAAGCACATGACAGCGAGAAGTTTGAAGGCGAAAAGCGCACCCACCCGTCACATGCCCGCAGCGTTCGGGACGATCACGGAGCGCTCTCGGCCGGCATCTCCCATGGGTCGAACGAATCGAATACACACGCGTTGGAAGTGCCCAATTTCGAGGCCGCCAATGTTGAGGCTCCCGAGTTTGAAACCCCCGAGTTTGCGCAGAACCCAGGCATCGGCTTCGGCTTCACCGAAGCGGATGATCTTGCGGCTGAGATTCTCGCTGAGTCCACAGCACCGTCCCATCATGCGTCCAACGATCCGTCTCACGATGCGTCTCACGATGACACACGCGACGCGACAACTCTTGAAAGCGCCGATGATGAAGACGCCGCGAGTGAGGCCAGCGATGCTGCCGACGCTGCCGCCGCCTACGCGCGTGCCTCGATGCGCGATTTTGATCGCCCACTGGACGAGCCGCCTTCCGACGACAGCGACGAGACAATGCTTGCCCACCGCGGTGAGAAGCCTAAGCAACTTGTGGTTGTGAATGATGTGCCTGGCGAAGAAACGCGCATCGCCATTCTTGAGCAAGGCAAACTTGCGCAGTTCTTTACGGAGCGCGCTGCAACTTCGACCAATGTGGGGTCGATCTACAAGGCTCGGGTTGTCAATGTGGAGCCCGCCATCCAAGCAGCATTCGTTGATTTCGGTGAAGGTGCGAACGGCTTCCTTCATATCTCGGATTTGCATCCGAAGTACTTCCCAAAGAAGCATGGTCACGGCCATGACGATGACGGAGATGAGGACGGCAACGAGAAGGTTCGCACCGAGAAAGTCGGACGAAAAATTCCGCGGCGTGCTCGCCCGATGATGCAAGAAGCGCTCAAGCG
>JASGCF010000115.1 GCA_030054275.1 Limnohabitans sp.
CCGCGACTTCGCGCAACAACTTTTGTCGAGCACCGTCGAAAGTGAACTCACTGAAGAAGTGGAGTTCCGCGTGCTGCGCCTCGAAAGTCGGAACAAGCGCGGCTTCCATCGCGCCGCTTGAGATGGACAGGTCCCCGATTCCGGCAAGGAAAACCACAGGCCGAGGGAGCGGCTTTGGATCAGCCTGCATGCGCGCGAGGTCGCGTGCGGCTGTCTGTCTGCTGACAGCAAACGACGGGTTCGGTTGCCAACGCGGCGTGGCGCATGCGGCGGCGGCTGCTGCGAGAAGCAGCGCGCTCAACATTCCTGACAGGCGCCTGACAGACGCAACTTCACGCACGCCCGCTGCCCGTGCTACCAGTCGGAAGTCCGATTTTTTCGACAAGTCCAGCGCGAATCTTGTCGGCACCCGAGCCGAGTTCGCCAATTGGATCGGGAGGCACAATCTCGACAAGTTTCTCGCCGAGTTTCGCTTCGCCGCGCTTGACCTTCGCCTCAAATTCGCGGCATTCCTGCAGCAAACGATCGAGGATTTCAGGTTCCGGCACATTCGCGACGCGCTGACCTTGGACATAAATGATGCCGCGACGGTCGCCAGCGAAGACAGCGACATCGGCGCCCTCGGCTTCGCCAGGGCCGTTCACGATGCAGCCCATCACCGCGACCTTGATCGGGAGTTCGAGTTCCGGCATCAACTTCTTCTCGACTTCTTTCACAAGCGTGAAGAGATCGACTTGAATGCGTCCACAAGTAGGGCACGCGATCAACTCGACGCCCTTGCGCTCGCGCTTCCCGAGGCAATAGAGAAGTTCGAGGCCGTCTTTCACTTCGTCGATATGGTCGCTTGCGTACGAGATACGCAGCGTGTCGCCGATTCCGTTGGCAACGAGCGTGGAAAGTGCAGCGATCGAGCGAATCGCGCCCGTGTCACGGGGGCCCGCGTGCGTGACGCCGAGGTGCAGCGGATAGTCGAAACGCTTGGAAATCTCGGTGTAGATATCGATCACGAGCGCAGCGTCCATCGATTTGGCGCTGATCGCGATGTCGTGGAAATCGCGAGCGTCAAAGATGTCGAGGTACTCTTCGAGCTTCGCGATCATCAGCGCGATCATGTGGCCCGACTTGTGGCCGGCGAAGAACTTGCCCAGTTCTTCCGCGCGCTTTTGTTTGTCTTTTCGTTCGATAATCGAGCCTTCATTCACGCCAATGCGGATCGGGATCCGGCGCTCTTTGCAGGCATCGATGACTTTGTTCACTTGCTCGCGGTCGCTGATGTTGCCCGGGTTCAAGCGAATCTTGTGGACACCCGCTTCGACCGCCTCAAGCGCGCGCTGGTAGTGAAAGTGGACATCGGCGACGATCGGCACCGAAACCTGCTTCAAAATCTCCTTGAGTGCCTCGGTGTCTTTCCGCTCGGGCACCGCGACGCGCACAACATCGGCTCCCGCCGCCGCGTAACGCTCGATCTCTCGCACGCAGGCGTCGATCTCGTGCGTGTAGCCTGCGGTCATGGTTTGGACGGCGATACGGGCGTCACCGCCGATACGCACGCGGCCAACTCGGTCATCGCCAACGGTGATCTGACGGGTCTGTCGTCGAGGAAGCATGGGGCGGCGAGTATACGACGGAGGCGCTCTGCGGGCGGTTTCCGGACGCGTCGCCGCGATTGCGTTAGATTGTGCGTCCACGCAGACGCGGTCGGATGACGACCGCAGCAAGATCCCTTTGTCGGAGTTTCCGGCAACAACCAGTTTGAGGTGTCATCGCATGGAAGCCGCAGCACCAGCGCCGTATGTCCGAACCCGCCTCTCTGTGATGATGTTCCTGCAGTACGCGATCTGGGGCGCGTGGCTTCCGATTCTCTACCCATTCTTGATGGGCCACCGCGGTTTCTCGCTTGACCAAACAGGTCTGTGCCTGATGGCTGGCGCTGTCGGCGCATTGATCGGTCCCTTCATTGCCGGACAACTTGCCGACCGCTCGTTCGCCACCGAAAAGTTGCTTGCAGTGAGCCACTTCATCGGTGCGATCTTGGTTTTCTTCCTTGCGTCCGCCGCGAAGTTTGAAGTCTTCCTCGGCATCAGTTTCATCTACGGTTTGGTGTACGCGCCCACGATGGCGCTGACGAACTCCATGGCGTTCGCAAACCTCCCCGATCGCGACCGCGACTTCCCAACGGTGCGACTTTGGGGCACGATCGGATGGATTGCGGCAGGAATCACGCTCGGTCAGATTCTGTTCCGCTTCTACAACGACTCGGATGCGACGCTGAATGCCGGTCGCGCGATCGGGTTTCAGATCGCTGGAGGTCTTGGCTTGTTGATGGCGCTGTATTGCCTCACGCTGCCCAAGACGCCGCCGACAAAGTCAGCCACCGAAAAGACAGCGTGGCTTGAAGCCGTGCAGGAAATCTTCCGTCGTCCGCTGGTTGTGCTCTTCCTGATCGCTGTTCCGATCAGCATGATCCACCAGTTCTATTTCGTCTTCACGAGCGATTTCGTAACCAAGGTTCAGAAAGCGGCGAATTCACAGAGCGCAGATGCATTCTCGAATTCGATCAATCAGATTTTTGGTGTCGGTGGTGGCGGATTGATGACCATCGGGCAGATGACTGAAATTGCGGTGCTCGCTGCACTTCCGTTCTTTACCAAGGCATTGTCGCGGAAGCACCTCCTCCTCATCGGAATCGCTGCGTATGCAGCTCGTATGGCGCTGTTCGCGTTCGCGCCGGAATTGCCAACGGTGATCATCGGTATTGCGATGCACGGTCTCTGCTTCGGCTGCTTCATCGCGGTTGCGTTTATGGTGGTCGATGAAAATACGACTCCCGACATCCGCGCGACGGCACAGAACCTCTTCAATCTCGTCATCGTCGGCATCGGCATCATCCTTGGCAGTCTGTTCGCCACAAGCGTCGTTGCGAAGTATGCGACCGCCGACGGCACCGCGCCGATGGATTACACCAAGCTCTTCAGCGTGCCGATGTACATGGCGATTGGCTGCTTCGTACTTATGCTTCTCTTCTATCCGTCGAAGAAGAAGGCGGCCTGACGCTCGGTGGCTGGCGAAGCGAACATTACAGATGTCGCCGCGCTCGACGAACTGCGTCGAGCGATGATCAAGTTCCGCGAGGAAGTTGGCATCGCCGTCGCCGAAGCTGATAGCGAAGTGAAGTCGACCTTTGTGTGGCTTGAGCGCGACCGCATGTTGCATTGGCGCCGCGCGGTGCCGCGGCTTGACGAGGAACTTGTTGGGGCGAAGAGTGCGCTGTACCGCAAAGAAATGCAGACGATGGGAACGGGCAAACGACCGTCTGTCATCGATGAAAAGAAGGCCGTCGAGCGCGCCAAGCGTCGTGCCGAGGACGCCCGCGAGCGACTCGAGCGGACCCGTCGATGGGCTGCAACACTCGATCGTGATGTGAGCATTTTCAAAGGTGCGATGTCGCCGATCGCGACCATGATCGACCGCGATCTGCCCGACGCCATTCTGCGGCTTCGCAACATGGCGTTGGCACTTGAGGCGTATCTCGCGACGCCGACGGTGAGTTTGAGCGAGCAGGTGGATCGCGCGCGCGCGAAATTTGCGTCCATGCGACGCGGTGGGGAAACGCGATCGAGTGAAGAAGAAGCGCAAGCCGATCGTGAGCGTGCAGAACTCGAATCGGATGAGAAAGCTCTCGCTGCAGCGCGCGACCAAGCACTGCGGGCCATCGGTCGAACCACAAGCGGCGAAGGCGGGGCGCCATGAGTTTGTCTGATTCCAAAGCACGCATGAATGCGGCACACCGCGATCTGATGAACGCGTGGTACAAGGTTGAACAGCACTGGCGCGACGACACATCGCGCGCATTCAAAGAGCGTTCGATCGATCCCATCGAGAAGCAGTTGCGCGCGGCCATGAATGCGCTCGATCTGATGGACGAAACGCTTCGTCGCGTTCGCAATGAATGCGGCGACGACCGCGTCTAGTTGTCACAGTGGTCGAGGTCGGGCGTTAGACTGCATGCATGGCCAAAGCAATTGCTGATCCTCAAGAACTTCGTCGCTTCGCGCAAGATTTGCATCGCTTCAACGCCGAACTGCAAGGTCAAGTGAACGCGATGGGCGCCAAAATGGGCGCGCTGCAAGGCACATGGAAAGATCAAGAACAACAGAAGTTCGCGGAAGAGTTCGACCAAACCATGAAGGTCTTGGTGAAATTCCTTCGCGTGTCAGAGCAGCATGTTCCGTTCCTCGTGCGTAAGGCAGAGCGTCTTGAGGAATACTTGAAGCAGCGCTAAGTCGCCAAGAGAAAGCCTTATGCACGAATTCGAAACACGCCAATTCATCGGCGGTGCGTTCGTCGTTGGAGACGCGGCGCCACTTGAGGTGGTCAATCCGGCAACGAATGCGCCCCTCGCGACCATCGTCGGCGCAAGCGCGGCGCTCGCGGCCCGCGCAGCGGAGGCAAACGCAGAGGCCGCACGCGCCATGCGCGCGCTCTCGGTTCTCAAGCGCGTCGAACTCGTGCGTCGACTGGCGTCCGGCATTCGCATGGAAGCCTCCGGACTTGCGGCGCTTTTGACGAGTGAAAGTGGAAAACCGATTGTCGAGAGCCGTGGGGAGGTCGAGTACGCGGCGAGTTTCTTCGACAACGCTGCTGCGGCGGCGGAGTGCGCAGCGGGAGAGCTTCCTGCATCGCGCACGGCAGATCGACGCGTCCTCGTGCTGCGCGAACCGATTGGCGCAACGGTCGCGATTACACCGTGGAACTTCCCGCTCGCGATGATTGCGCGCAAACTCGCGCCAGCGCTTGCCGCGGGTTGCTCGCAGGTTGTAAAGCCCGCCGAAGAGACACCGCTCACCGCACTCGCCTTCGCGCGAATCTACGACGAGGTCGCGCGTGATACAGGCGCCCCGATGGCGGCGTTCAGCGTCGTGATCGGTGATCCGCCGACAGTCGCGGGTGCGCTGATCTCACACCCAGCAACGCGCAAACTGAGCTTCACTGGCTCGACCGATGTTGGCCGTATTCTCGCCTCGCAATGCGCGCCACGCCTCATCAAGACGGCGCTCGAACTCGGTGGCAACGCGCCATTCATGGTCTTCGCCGACGCAGATCTTGAGCGCGCGGTGGAGCAGGCGATGCTCTCGAAGTTCCGCTTCATGGGCCAGACGTGCATCTGCGCGAATCGCTTCTTGTTGGCTGCGCCGATCGCGGATGATTTCCTCGCACGGCTCGAAGCGCGGGTGCAAGCACTCGCGACAGCGATTGGCGATCCAACGCTTGAGTCGACGCGCATGGGGCCGCTCATCAATGACGCGTCAGTCGCGAAGGTTGAGGCGCATGTCGCCGACGCCGTCGCACGCGGAGCGCGGCTGCGCATTGGCGGCAAGCGGCGGGAGATTGCTGGATTCTCGCAGCGTTTCTACGAGCCGACGATTCTCTCCGACTGTGATCCGTCGATGCAATGCGCCTGCGAAGAGACATTTGGTCCGGTGGTCGCGGCCATGAATTTTCGAGACGAGACGGAAGCGATCGCGATGGCGAACGCGGTGCCGTATGGCCTTGCTGGCTATGTGATGACGCAGGACGCAGACCGTCTTGTGCGTGTCGCAGAGGCGCTTGAGTTTGGCGTCGTCGGTGCAAACGATGGTGCACCAAGCACCGCTGAAGCGCCGTTTGGTGGGCGCAAGGATTCCGGCTTGGGGAAAGAGGGCGGCACGCACGGACTCGATGCGTACACCGACCTCAAGTATGTGAGCATGCGAGTGCGATCTTACTGACTTGCTGTCACGTGTGCATCGCGCACACGCCGTCTGGTTGCCGTCGACGGGCGCGGCTTTCATTGCTGTCACGGCAGGATGCACATCGATGCTTGGAATCGCGAGCCATCTGGCATCAACATCGGGAGCCACGTTCGGCCCGCGTCAGGCGTGAATTCCGCGCCAAAGCCGGACTCACTCGACGCAAGCGCGCGTCCTGACCACAGCATTGCTCGGACGCAAGAGAGACTGTCGATCCCTTCAGGCAGTGGCTGAACCGCAACCGAAAGGACTTCTCGCGTCGTCGGCGGCAGCACGTTCTCGATCGTCATGAGTCGCCTGGATTCCGGAACTCCAGCTGCTTCGGCATCGGGGCCGTACGGCTGAAGGACTGCTGGTCGATCGACCACAAGCGGCGCACCACCGTCTCGGAACTGAACCGTGACTCGCACGCTGAAGCCCGTCGGGGGCATGGGTCGCCTGGCGCTCGGCTTGGCCCATCCTGTGACTTTGACCGAAGAGGATCCGGCGATGTTTCCCCCGTACGCCACCATGCGAATGCGGCTGATCGAGGTCACACCTTCGGGCATCACCTGTCGAACGACGATATCTTGCGCGTCGTACTGGGCAGGTTGTTCCGCTTCCAACGGGAAGCCGATTCCGATTTCGTCCTTCTCGCAGCCTGCGAGCGTCGAAAGCGGCGCGAGGCCCGGCACCTCATCGCAGCCGAGTCCGCGCCCCCAGAAAAACGCGCCCGCGTTGAAGCTCTGCGCCATCGTGGCCTGTCCACAGAATCCGTTGCCGAGCGTCCCCGCGCCCAGGCGTGGATCGTTGAAGGACACGACGCTGACATTGCCTTCGTCGGAATCCCAACCGACCGACGCGCAATCGAGCGTCACTGGGTACACCAGGCTCGGTGCGTTGATCGGATCAGGGCGCATTGGCCGAGGATTCGTTCCCGGCCCGTCGCGGAAAAGATCGCCGTAGTAACTCCGGAGGACAGGAGCACCATTGCAATCGGCAACGAATCCAGGAGCCGTTGTGGGAATGCATGGACCCCACGCCGCCAACATCAACGAAAGATCCGCGGCGTCGACAGCGCTGTCGCCGTTGAGATCCGCGAGACATGGCGCTGGCGCTGTGGGACACGCGCCCCAGCCCGCAAGGAGCCTCGACAAATCCGCCGCATCAACGGAACCGCTCCCGTCGAGATCGCCCGTGCAACTCGTTCCACCACCGATGGTGGCGGTCATCGCGAAGCCAAAGCCAACGTCTCCCGCTGTTGCGACGGGTTGCCAGGCGATGTACACGCCAGCAACGCTGCTCGAGCGGACGGTGCGCATCGACATCACTTCGAAGGCTTCGGACATGAGCGCGGTGTCGCTATTCCAAAGCTCGGCACCAGTTGCGGCATCGAGGATCCCGACGCGCGCTTTCGCTCCGACGGGCGCACCATTCTGAAACTCAATCCCAAGGCTGACGGCGTTCACGGTGACCGTGATCGGGCCGGAGGGATGCCGCACATTGCGCACGCAACTGAACGATGCATCGATCGGAGTGATACCGTCGCCGAGAATGATCGACTTCGCGTCGCCCACCCACGGTGTTTCGTCCGCGCATTGGATCGGCGTTGCTCGGTCACATGCCTGAAGCAGACGATTTGCAGCGCCCCCGAGTGTTCCGTTGCCTCCGGGAGCGACTCGCGCGGGATCGGTCTGGTCGCTCAGTTCGCCGCGCACGGCGGATGAAAGCAGTGCGAGATAGGTTCGCGACGCAATGGTCACGGGAAGAGCGAGTTCTGCCGCAGTGGGCGGATGTCGCTCGAGATACAGCGCGGCCACGCCGGCGACCATCGGAGAGGCCATGGACGTGCCTCCAGCGATCTTGAGGCCGGAGGCTGGACGGAGCCAATCCGCAGCGAGGATCCCTGTTCCCGGAGCCCAGAGGCTCACGTCGGGTCCGAAGTTCGAGAAGACCGCCGGGTGATCGTCGGCATCGGTGGCGCCAACGGTGAGCGTGAACGCGGACGCCGCCGGATACATCCATGAGGCAGGCCACGATTCATTGCCCGCCGCGGTGACCAAGGGAATCCCGTTGAGCATCACGTTCGCCACCGCCTCCTCAAACACGGCCGCGGATGCCCCGCGGTGCTCGCCGCTGAAGGACATGTTGACGACCGCCGGAAGTTGCACGTTTCCGGGAATAAGCAGCCAGTTGAGCGCGGCGACGGCAGCGGAGGAGTTGTATTTCCCTTCTGGATTGGTGATCGCGAGCGACACGATGCTCGCACCCGGCGCAGGACCTGTTGTCGCACCCGCCGCGCATCCAGCGACGTGCGTGCCGTGACCTCGGATATCACGTCCACCATTCGCATCTGGGCCCGTGTAGAAGTTGACGAGCCGCTGCACACGCCCAGCAAACTCCGAGTGATCGGGGTTGATTCCACTGTCGATGATGACAACCGTCACGCCCGACCCGTCGGCCCCGCACGGTTCGAACGCAGGTGCCAGACCTTCCGGCTGCGAGATGCGTCGCAATCCCCAAGGATTGGGGCTGTTGGGATCAGAGGGTGCGTCACCCATCATGCCAGTGATCGCGCCGGTCAGATCCGGCTCGACGCGTGCCACCAGTTCGTGTTGGCGAAGTCGATCTGCTTCGGCGGCAGTCATGGATGCCGCGAAGCCGATGACGGCGTGCTCGTAGCGAAAGCGCACCCGGTTCTCGCCGATTGTTTCGTCCAGTACGCGATCGATCAGCTCGGAAGCCACGGATGGCTTGGTGTTGCGAGCTGATGCACGGAGTTGAACCAGATAGGAGGGAAGCCCCGTGACCTCATCGATCGCTTGCCCGATGGCGGCTTCTTCAATCGGGCGTGGCAGCGTGGAGGCCTGCGGCGAACGACTTTCCGGTCGTGTTCGCGAGACTTCTCCTACTGGAGGCGCCGAGGTCGGTGTGGAGATGCGCGCGTTGCGCGAGACTTCGGCGGTTGGGTGCGCGGCAATTGAAGTTGCGGCGCAGGGGTGCACGAAGCAGAGTGAGGTGATGGGGCAGAGTGAGGTGATGGGCAAAAGGAGGCGCGTCGCCGCGCAAGCCATGGAGGTTGACACGAAGAAGCTCTTTGGACGGCGACTGGTTTCCATCGAGCGATCATGAGATGAAAAAACCTTGTGTCAAGGTGCGTCGCGTGAATGTCGCGCACTCTTTGCGAACGAGTCGCAGGGGGCTGCCATGTTCCGCTTTCCGCGTGCGGAACTGATTCTTGGCGCAGCCTTTTCAGCATGATGTTGCGTTGGCGAAGGTTCCTGTTGTGTGCGCAATAAAGCCGTGTGAACGATCAAGTTTGCGGAAGGTGCCCAGTTATTCAGAGCCACAAAAAAGAAGTCGCGCGGCACAGAATCAGCGCCGCCCCACAGAAAAGAACGAGGGTTGGCGCACCCCGCCCGGACGAGAAACACCGCGG
>JASGCF010000116.1 GCA_030054275.1 Limnohabitans sp.
CTGTCCCAAGAGCGTTCTGTCCCAAGAGCGTTCTGTCCCAAGAGCGTTCTGTCCCAAGAGCGTTCTGTCCCAAGAGCGTTCTGTCCCAAGAGCGTTCTGTCCCAAGAGCGTTCTGTCCCAAGAGCGTTCTGTCCCGAAACCGTGTCCTGCGCCTCGGCCGAAGGAAACTAACAACGCAAAGCGCGCACTCACCACTTTCAGGCAGATTTGCGGAACGATTTTTTCGCCTTCATTTTTCGCCTTGATGTTTTCGCGCTGACTTTTCAACGGCTTCCGTGCGACGCTGTCACCTGGTCACATCGCTCATGGGCTGCGCTTTGACAAAGTGATTCGCAGACCACCACACCAACGCGCCATCCTCAGGAAGCGCTACTTCGTCACCAGGAAGTAGCGTGCGCCAATTCGCCGCGAGTGACGCGCTTTCGAGCGCTGCGTGGTGTTCGGTCACCTCGTCGTCAGGATTGCGCGAGCGGCCAGTAGCGCGCTCCCAATGCTGTTCGATCCAAAACTCTCGAACGACAGCGACCGCACGCATCACGCCGCGAGCGTTCGGAACAGGCTCGAACATCGCGTGATTCCATGGATCGGGAAGCAGAAGTGTCGCGTCGTCTGCGAAGAAGTGCACAGCCCGCCCATACGACGCATCGCCTTCCACAGTAGCGACGAGGCATTCTCGTGCTGCGTCGATTGCCGCGAGAAATGCCAGTGGAATAGCAGCCCGACGAGTGGCGGCCGGAAGACCACACTCAGGGTGTGACACCAGTTCAACGACACACCGATCGATCACTTTGCCATACATGGTGCAGCGTTCAATTCGTACGCGCGATGCGCCCTGTGTAAGCACATTCGCGTCTTGAAACGCGCGATCATCCCACGCCACAATTTGCCACGCACCCGAAACGCTTGGCGTTGAACCAAGCGGCGCATTCGCAAATCCGCCAAGGGGTTCCACTGTGAGCTTTCTCGTACTGCACGCACGCCGTACTGCGTGCCATGCTGGTTTTGCGCGACCTGCAACATCGATCAGCGACCACGAGTGCCCAGCCCACACATCATTCCACTGCCAAATCAAAGCGCCCATCGAACGCGGTGCTCCGGCGCGAAGCCAGTGCATGGCAATATCCATCGCGCGCGCTTGGAGGTGTTGTGCTTGGGCGACATATTCACGCGCGCTGCGTGCATCACGAAAGCGCGCCGAAAGAAATGGTTTGTACTGAACCTCGTCGCCGCCCCAAGCCTTTTGTCGCAACTTCAGTGCTTCGACGAGTTGCGCAGCCGACATCTCGTCTGGATCCCGCTGCGACTGCATCGTTGGGTCGAGGCACTCTTCGACAATCGTCTGCCAACAGGGCGGCGACTGATGACCGAATTCACTCGAGAATCGAGGCAGAATCGCGCGATACCCCTCGATCTTTGCTTCCGCGTCCCATGTGTGGCGATCACCGTGATCGGGATCATTCGGATGAAGATCCATCGAGCCTGAATACGGGCTCTCGCACCAATACGGTGTTCCGACATCATGCGCTGCCACGGTCGCTGGAAGCACCTCAGTCCAGTATCGAAGTCCCCAAGTTTGATTCGGTGCAAGCCGTTCCTTCCAACCCCAACTCCACCACGCAAGAATGTCTTCGTTCCCACCACACCAAAGCGCAAGTGATGGATGACGCGAAAGCCGCATGACTTGATGCGTTGCTTCATTCGCAATCCAATCTGCAAACGGGGCATCCTCGGGATATGTGGCGCACGCAAACATGAAATCTTGCCACACCAAAATGCCGAGTTCATCACACGCTTCGTAGAACGCATCTGGCAGGTAGTTTCCACCGCCCCAGACGCGCACCATGTTGAAGCCCGTGTCGCGATAGCGGCGCATTTCCTCAAGCCAGTCGAACTCATGTCGCGCGCCAAGAAGCGGCGGAATGAGATTGGCTCCGCGTACAAAGATCGGCTCGCCATTGAGCAAGAAGCGAAAGCGTCGTCCAACAGCATCGGTGGTCGTGTCGAGTTCAACGCGCCGCAACGCGAAACGCGCTGTTGCGAGCAACTTGAAACCGCCGCGCTCATCTCGAACGCCAACCATGGCGTTCCACCAACAACCTTCGCGAACTCCTCGATCCCATGTGGTCCAGACACGCGCAGGACAAATCGTCGCCTCGCCGTTCATGTCACACTCAATACGCTGCGCTCCAGCGGTGACCGACGCTTCGCGCTCACGAACGATACAGACGAGTGCGCCTTGCGCAAAGTCGCCGCGCGGCGTGACGCGAACCGTCACGGTTCCGTCGATATTCCATCGTTGCGCAACAGACACGCTTGTTACACGCGTTCTATTCCAACAGTCGAAGCGCGCGCCGTAGAAACCAACGCCGGCGACTCGTGGTCCCCAATCCCAGCCGAAGCCGCACGCAGCTGTGCGAGCGAAACAAAACGGAGTCCAGTCGCCATTCACTGGACGCGCACCAAGTTTTTCTTGCCACGCCAGTACTTCATCAACAGGTGCACGAAAGCGAAGTTCAAGGCGAGTCGTTGTGCCACGCAACTCGGTTGGAACACGCGCCTCAAACGGAATGTGTTCACTCGCGTGTACGCCAAGAACCACCCCGCCGAGAACGACTTCACACGGTCCATCAACGGTCTCGATGACCAAGGCGCAGTGTGCACCATCGCTGAGTGATGGAACTTCGATTTCCCGCGAGAAAGTCCACGATGTACGGCCAACCCACTCGCTGTCGAGTTCGGCACGCTCGCCATGCCATGGCTGTTGAATGCCTGCGCGCGCAAGTGCTGCATGAATGGATGACGCTGCATACGGCGGAACATCGACAGATTCATCACCAACGAGTGACGAGCCCATGCCACCCGTCGCACGCACCAACCAACCATCTTGTGGCAGAGGAAGTCGTCGAAACTCAGGCATCGTGCACCTTCTGTGCGTCGTCGTCACTCTTCACAGAACCATCATCGCGCGCGTCTGCGTGATATCGCTCGAGGTGCGCGTACATGCGTCGCAAATCACGAAATCCGCCGATCGTAAACCACACCACGATGATGCACCCGGTTGCGAAAATCAACCAAGTCCAGAACTGCCAGAAATCGACCCACACCGTTTCGGGGATTCCAAAGAAGTACGCATAGATCGTGCCGACAACGAAGAGCCCTGTAAACGCCAGTGGCCACAGCACGGTGATTGAGGTCACCCATGTATCCGCACGCGAGTACTCACGACTGAATCCGATCTTCTGCATCCACACCGGAAGAGTGGACTGGTACTCACTTCGGAAGTCGCGTTCACTTTCAGGCAAGAGTTCGCGGTACTTCCCGCGATACAACAGGCGATCAAGATCGAATGGTGCACGAGAGGTCGAAAGCGACACCATCACATAGACGAGGATCGAACTGAGCATCGCTGCGAAGGTCAGAACTTGACCTGAAATCCACTTGCTTTCATGTACGAATGCAATCCACCATGGCACATGTTTCGCGCCGAACATGCCCTCAAAAACCCAGTAGCTGTCTTTTGCCAGTATGCCGAATGCGCTTACGGCAATTCCAACGCCCATCGCACTCCACGCTCCTTCGGTCGTGCCGCGCGACCAGTAAAGTCCGCCGATGATGACGCTGCCCGCGCCCGCCACGAAGACGGCTGCCGTGAGCGCGCTCCACATGGCGACATACTGGTTGGGCTTGTAATTCAGGCCAAACCAGAAGGCGAAGATGGCGATCGCAAGCACCGCGATTTTGACGAGCCAGATATGCGTGCGCGTGCCGACGGGCGCGAATCCAAGCGCTTGTCGGATCGGCAGCACGACATCTTGTACGAAGATTGTCGCCCATGAATGCAGATAGGTATCGTCGGTTGAGAGATACGCACCGTACATCGCAGCGACAAACATGCCCAGAATTCCGGCAGGAAGAATGAGCCCCAGTGCGAGCGGCACACGCGCTTCGGCTTTTGTTGCTTCGGTCGAAAGCGCTGCGATCGCGTCGTGAACCGGCAACGCTTGCGCTGCATACTCGGGATGTGTGAGGAAAACCTTCACGCACACTGGAATCACGAGCGAGACCAGCATCAAGACGCGCCAACGCCAACCAGAAAGCACTGTCGCCATCTTTGCTTCATGCGGCGTGATCGCTGCAGCGTTGTAGCCTTGATCACCCTGCCACGCACGCATGGTGTAGAAGAGAATGAATGCGCTAATGAGCCAGTAAAACGCATTGAACTGCGACTCCTCACCGATTCCAAGCGGATCGACCATGGACTTGCCTGCTGGCTGCGCCAACATCGTTTCGCCGATGTCACCCCATCCGAAACGCATGAGGAGATACAAAATCACAACCAAGAATGTGATGTTGCAGAAGACCCCCTGCAAGAAGTCCGTCACCATCACAGCGATTTGCCCGCCAAGGAACACGAAGAAGATGGCAGTCGAGAGTAAGAGCGCCATCACGGCGGGGAATGTCTCAACTTGCGATCCGTAGAGCGAAAATGATTCTGGAAGTCCGCAAATCCACATGAAGAAGCGCGCGCTGACGGCAGGAAAAATCGCGTAGTTGAGTACGCCAGCCACAAAGGCGACAAAGCCACAAAACACTCGGAATGATTTTGAGTAGCGAATCTCGAGAAACTGTGCGAGTGTCAGCGCGCGCGTTTCGCGGAAGCGATACGCCACCCAACCTGTGAGTGCGATCACAATCATCAAGGGATTCTCGACAAGTCCCCACCAAATCGATGTGAAGCCCGTGTCGTAGTACTGCTGGAAATACCAGACCAGCGTGATAATGCCCACTTGTGCCATGTTGTATGCAACGCACACGAGATAGCGACCAGCACATCGATTGGCAGCAAGAAAGCCTGAGACAGAATTCGAGTACTTTCGCGTGCGAAGCGCAAACACGACAAGCGTCGCGAAGAGCGCGGCCGGAATGAGCCAGTCAATCAATGTCATACGCATTGGCGCAGAATACAGGCTGCGACCACATGCGCGGACAGAGCTTCCTCGCACACAACGCTACTCAACTCGAAGCGTCACGATTTCGAAGGGATTCATACGGAGAAGCGTGGCTGCATTGGGAGAGTGTGCGAGGCCTTCGCGCGAGAGCGCCCGCTCCATGAGATCCACCGGCGTCACGCGCTTTGCATCGACATTCCAGAAGATTTGCACATCCCCGCGCGCGCCGCGTGTTTCGACCAACCGCAGAATGCGACCGCGACCATCTTCCGCCGGCTTCCACGCACTGATCTCGACGCGCATCGGTTGCGATGCAAGTACATCAAACGGAGCCCATGCGCCGGACAACACGCCTTTCTGCGCAGGTTTGAGTGCAATGGCACGCAGTGGCTCACGCAAACAATCGGCTGCATGATCAACACCTGCAACACGCCAATCTTCCGCGTGCGGCATGATTGCATAGGTGAAGGCATGCGAACCGCGATCACAATTGGGGTCTGGGAACAACGGACTCTTCAAAAGTGAAAGGCCAAGCGTTGCACCCTGCGCGCTTGCGAGCGCACTTCGTCCATAACGACCATCATCAAGCACCGCGACGCCGAAGCCTGGCTCTGCAACATCCATCCATGCATGGCCCGGCACTTCAAAGCGCGCCTCTTCCCAACTCGTGTTCCGATAAATCGGTCGCTCAATGGCACCGTACTGCGTGCCGAACCACGCATGACGCGACCGAACGCCGCAAGGGAAGAGCGCGCGGAGCAGCCGTTGGGTCTCGTGCCACTCCACTTCTGTGAAGACCTCAAGACGACCACTTGCAGCGTCCAATCGGTATGTTTGCCACAGCCGACTTTTCTCGCCGAGGGCACGCTCAACTTTGACTGCGCAACGCAATGGATGCGCCTCTGTGATCGCGATTTCGCAGTCATCCTCTACGAGTTCAACCTTGTCTTCGTAATCACGATCGGTGTCCCATGCTTCCCAACGCCGCGGCCGATCCTCGTACAGCGCAAGTTGATTCAGCGGAAGCATGCGACCCCGAGCATCGCGCATGTTCGCCATGCGTCGTGTTGCCAAATGTTCGAGCTCTGCAACTCGGCCAGCCAAATCGATATGTGCGCGAACGATGCCGTTTGACATCGTGACGCCGCGCTTTGTTGCTTTCACTTCGACTGTCTCTGGAAGCGAGCCAATCTCAGCCGCATCAAGAACACGAACACCAAGCGCCGGAACACTCTTCGCTTCCATCAGCACACCATCGCCGAGGTCGACGATCCCGCAGCGCGCGGTTGACGATGCGTTGCGCACAAGGACAGGTTGGCGCATGCCACGCGTCTCAGCAATCGATGCGAAGGCATCTTCAAGCAAGTCGCGCTCTTCCATCGCCACGCTCATGATGCGTGCGTGATCCGCGCGCGCATCTTTGTAGACAGCTTCAATCGATGAGCCGGGCAAGATGTCATGAAACTGATTGAGCAGCACATCTTTCCATGCACCATCGATCCGCTCTCGGAATGCGTCGCGCTCCTTGGCCGTGATACGCGGATGCGAGCACGCGAGCGCCTCGATGTCGCGCAAGGCACTTTCCGCCAAGCGATTCTGCCGCTTCAGCCACGCCTGACTTGTGTAGGTACCGCGATGCAACTCGAGGTACAGCTCGCCATCCCACGACGCGAGCGGACGGCCCGCCGCCTCGAGAGCCTCACGGCCCGCGTGTAAGCGGCCGCAGAAGACATCGACCCGATGTTGTTCAAATCGCGGCAAACCAGCACAATCAGCAGCAAGTTCGGCGCGCGCGATTTGCCAATCGGTCGGCCCACCGCCGCCATCACCAAATCCGAATGGTTGCAACCACACTGGAATCGCGCTTGAGAAAAAACTCTGACCATCCTGCACGATGAGATTCTTCTCGCCGTACAGCATGTCCTTCGGCTCAATCGATGAGTTGTAGTTGTGGCCCGGAGTGAGATGTGTCAACAACTCAGTGCCGTCGAGTCCACGCCACATGAAGGTGACATGCGGAAAACGATTGGTTTCACACCAACTCATCTTGTTGGTGATGAAGGTGTCAAGGCCGCCAAGGCGCGCAATCTGCGGTAAGCACGGCGGAAATCCGAAGGTATCTGGGAGATAGAGAAATCGCTGCTTCCCAGCTGCACCGAACTCGCGTTCCCAGAATCCTGTGCCATGCACAATCTGCCGAACAAAACTCTCGCCAGAAGGGCATGTGCAATCTGGCTCAATCCACATGGCGCCACCCGGTTCCCAACGCCCCTCCTTCACTCGCCGCGCGATTTGCGCGTACACCTCTGGCGCATCCTCTTTGACATAGGCGTACTGCTGCGCTTGCGAGCAAAGGAAATGGAAGTTGTCGAATCGCTCTTGAAGCCGCAACACATTCGAGAAACTCCGGACGCATTTGCGCCGCGTTTCACGAAGCGGCCAAAGCCACGCTGTGTCGATATGCGCATGACCAACTGCGACACACGCCGTCGCTGGCGTGTGCGCGCCGCCTTGCACAAGTTCATCAAGTGCAGTCGCTGTCTCTTCCATACCGGGCACTGGATCACGAGCGTCGATACACGCGTGGATATCGCGAAAGCCGTTCGCGATCTCAATCGCGCGCGGTGAATCTTCAGGCAGAGCGAGCATCAATCGCCGCAAAAAATCCCATGCCTGCGCATACCGCCACGCCGCCTCATCGACCACCACGAGTTCGGCGCTTTCAAGTCGGCCTGGCTTCGGCTCGCGCCATCGCGTCTGAAGTTCTGGGTGATCCCACCAGAATGTCGAGATTCCAAGTGGCAGGTTGCATGCGCCTTCCACAAGGAGCTCTACTTTTTCGCCACCCTTGGCTTTCGGCCAAAGAAATGCAAGATCGCGATATGGATCGAACCCTTGGAACGGCACACCGTTTCTCCACAGCGTGCCTTCCGTACCGCAGGAAAAGCGCAGTGCCACGGTGTGTCCGCGCATTTCGGTTGGTACCCGGCCCGTCAAACGAAACCACGCGGTAGACCACACAGGCCCCCATCGCAATCCAAGTTGAACAGGCCGATACTTCGCCTTTTTCGCTTGCGCAAGGGTGGGATGTCCGCCTTCGAGGCCAGATCCTGCAGGCTGCCACATCCCGATTTGGATGGGCTCGCGAAGCGGGAAGGCGGTTGGGAGGAGAACTTCGTTGGAGAAGTTCTCGTAGCGAATGGCTGCGTACTGAAGATTGGGTAGCACGCGCGCATCCTAACGCGCAATTTTTAGTTCCTGCGCGGCTTCCTTCGGGCACAATACGAACATGCAACAGTCGAAGATTCTGTCGCTCTTTGCGGTCTGTGTGGTACTTGCCTTCGCGAGCGTCGCGTTTGCTTCTGGCGACGGCGGTTCAAGTTCCGCGACGGCACCTTTGGCTACCACTGCCTCGACAAGCGCACTCATCGCGCAGCCTGAATCGCGCGCGAACATGGTCGCGTCGGGAATTGCCCAAATCACTGGTCTCGCCATTTCCCCGCTCATCGTGCTGGTCGCCATCGGTTGGGCAGACTTCTTCGGATTGGGCGGAAGCAACGCAACACAGTTACCTCTGCACGCAAATCCTTGGTTCCTCGTGCCGTGCTCCATCGTGCTGACACTTGCGCTCTTGAAAAAAATCGCATCGCCTGCGATTCCGCTTCCCGTTCGCAAATTGCTGGATGCCTGCGAGTATTTCGAAGCGAAACTCTCGGCACTTGTCGCGGCGGGCGTGCTACTTCCCACGCTTATCTCGACCATGGCTGCCGCAACTGGCGCGCCCGATCCAACTGGGACACAGACAGCCGCATTCTTCTCTGGAACGGCGGCATATGTCGTGCTCGTTCCCGTCGCACTCCTCATCTTTGGATCGGTGTGGATCACCTTTCATGTGATTGATGCACTCATCGTGCTCAGCCCATTTGCGATCGTCGACACGATGTTGGTTGCACTGCGGGGCGCAATTTTGGGTGTGCTTGGACTTGCGTTTCTTGTCAGTCCATATCTTGCACTTGCCTTCGCAATTCCGCTCATTGTGTTGAGTTTTCTGCTTGCGGGCTGGTGTGTGCGGCTCGATCTCTTCGCGCTCTGCGTTGCCACGGATCTGCTCTTTGGCCGCGATGGTGACCTCGCGCAACCTCGAGCCTTTCTCGCGCGCCGCGGATTGGGTGCCCCAATTCGCACGATGGGTCACGC
>JASGCF010000117.1 GCA_030054275.1 Limnohabitans sp.
CGACCCCGAAGACGACCCCGAAGACGACCCCGAAGATACGCGCCAAACAGAACGCCGCGATTTCGACGAAAACCGTTGCAGCAAAATCCGCGTCCACGAAGGCGTCACGCTTGCAAAGCCGAGGTCTCTTGGCGGTCGGTGCGCAGGCCCCCGAGTTCACGGCAATGGATGCGAGCGGCAAGATGCACACGCTCGCCTCGATCTCGCAAGGGCAGAAGGGAAAGCCATTCGTGCTGTACTTCTACCCACAAGACGACACGCCAGGCTGCACGGTCGAAGCCTGCGACTTCCGCGATCAGCGCCCGAAGTTCGCCAAACTCGGCTGTGCCGTGTTTGGAGTGAGTCCAGATTCTGTGGAGAGTCACCGCGCGTTTGACGCAAAATTCAAACTCGGCTTGACGCTGCTTGCAGATGTTCCAGACGCGTCAGGCGTTCCACCCATCGCAGCTGCCTTCGGTGTGTGGCAAGAGAAGAACATGTACGGCAAGAAGTACATGGGAATCGTGCGCACGACCTACATCATCGCGGGTGATGGAACAGTGGCTGCGCGCTTCGATCGAGTCAAAGTCGATGGGCATGTCCAAGCAGTTCTCGCTGCCATGACTCCATCCACTCGGTGACGGGTGAGGCGAGGCAGTGAACTTCCTTTGGGGATCGGTGCGCGAACTCTGCCGAAGTGGAGCATTCGCGTAGACCTTTTGCCATCTCCCAACTTCTATCGCGTTCCACGCTGCGTTCACGAACCGAGTCACGCGTTGTGACTTGCTTCTGTGCGCGCACGGGGTCGTCGAAGGAGAAGGAACATGCGTTTGAAGACACCGTTTTTGGCTGGAAAGGCATTTGGGACTGTTGCGTGCGTGTTGACGGCGGCTGCGTCGCAGTTCGCGTCGGAAGGTGCGTGGGCCAGTTGGACGCTTGGGAATGGCGACACGCTTGCGTTTGCCGAACTCTTCGCAGATGGCAGCGATCGCACGGTCTATATCAACGACAAGAAGTTTGTCTTTGAGTCGTACACCTCTGCGCACTTCCCGGTGAGAGATATCACGCTTGTCGGCTTCGTGTCGGCTTCCGCGAATCAGTACGGGCTGTACAACGTTGGTTTCGATCTCATGGGGGGATTTGCGGATGTGCCGGGTGATTCCCAAGTGGCAGAAGGCAATCTGCAATACACCGTGGAGGTCATGCCTGAGGTGTACGCGCGCGGCGTTCGCCTCTGCGATGTGCGCGCCACCTTCAATGGCGGCGTTTCGGGTGAAGGTTCCTTCGCACGCGTCGACGAGTCGATTTTCGATGTCGACACGAACACCTTCCTCGACCAATTGAGCGTCTTCAATCTGGCAGGACCGCCAGCAGAATCTCGCTTCACCGACTACCGCGACTTCTGCGATCAGTATCCCGAGGGATTCCGAGCATTTGAAGTGAACAAAGACTTCAAGTTCTTCTCGCCGACCGCAGAAGGGACTGCATCTGCGTCGTTCATCCGTCAGGAGTTCAGCCAGATTCCAGCTCCGGGCGCCTTGGCGTTGTTCGGCTTGGCGGGTTGCTTGGCGCGCCGTCGCCGTGCATAAGGGAATCATGCATGTGCATGAAGGTGCGTGAAGGTCCCTCATGCTCCCTCATGCTCTAGTGGGGTCAACAAAGGTCAACCGCGCAACGGTCGGTGTTGCGCGGCGCCCCCAAGGCGTCGGCATCTGTCGGCGCCTTGGGTCGTTTTCATGTCATGGCCCGCTTCCGTTACGCTCCGTGGCATGAGCGCCCACATCGCACCGAACACTCCAGAGCGCGTCGACATCGCGATCAAGCGACTACGGCCGTCCGCGACGCTTCCCGCCTATCAAACCGAATTGGCAGCCGGCATGGATCTTTCCGCGGATCTTGACGCGCCCGTTGTGCTTCAGCCGGGCGACATCGCGCTCATTCCGTGCGGGTTTGCGATGGCGCTTCCTCCCGGGTTCGAGGCGCAGGTGCGTCCACGCTCGGGACTCGCGACCAAATTTGGGATTTCAATGCCGAATGCGCCTGGCACCGTCGACGCCGACTATCGCGGGGAGATGAAGGTGCCGCTCATCAATTTGGGTCGGCACGCCTTTACGGTGGAGGCCGGGATGCGGGTGGCGCAGATGGTGATCGCACGCGTTGCAAGAGCAGAAGTATCTGTTGTACATGAACTTACGGATACAGAGCGGGGCAGTGGGGGATTCGGTTCCACCGGTTTTGGCAACGGCACCCGTTGAAGCGCAGGGGCGCGGGTTCAAACGAAGCGGGAAGCAGGTGTCGTTGATGCCCTTCCGAAAGTCGTGCGGATGTTGCACAATGGCGGGTCTCCGGTAGGCCGGAGGAAAGAGGAGTTCATCTTGATGACTGCGACTGCTGCCGCCGTGAATGTTCCGCTGCTTGACCTGAAGGCGCAGTACGCGACGATCCGAGACGAGATCGAGCCCGTCATCAAGGAAGTGCTCGAGAGCCAGTACTTCATCGGCGGCCCCAAGATCGGGGAACTTGAGTGCATGACGGCTGGTTATTGCCAGACGAAATTTGCCGTGGGTTGCGCGAATGGATCGGATGCGATTCTGCTGGCGCTGCAGGCGCTCGGAATCGGCGCTGGTGATGCGGTTGTGTGTCCGACCTTCACTTTCTTCGCGACCGCCGGAAGCGTGCATCGACTCGGTGCGCAGCCAGTTTTTGTGGATGTTGATCCAGCAACCTACAACATCTGCCCAGAGTCGACGCGGCAAGCATTCCGCTGCCACAAGAACATCAAGGCCATTGTTCCGGTGCACCTGTTCGGTCAGGCTGCCGATCTCGACGCGATGCTCGCCATCGGTCACGAGTTCGGTGTGCCTGTGATCGAAGACGCAGCGCAGGCAATCGGCACGGAAGATCCGCAAGGGCGGCGGGTTGGATCGCGTGGAGCGATTGGAACTTTCAGTTACTTCCCGTCGAAGAACCTCGGTGGATTCGGTGACGGAGGCATCATCACCACCAATGATGAAGCGCTCGCGACGCGCATGATGCGGCTTCGCAATCACGGGATGGAGCCGAAGTACTACCACGACGAAGTGGGCATGAACTCGCGTCTCGATGCATTACAAGCAGCGATTTTGCTCGTGAAAATGCGGCATCTTGATGCGTGGAGCTCTGGACGGCAGAAGAACGCAGCGTTCTACGATCACGCATTCGCGACCGCTGGCGCAACCGACTCTGGCACGCCGCTCTCGGCTGGTGGATTCCAACTGCGAACGCCGAAGGCGGCGCCCAAGGGCGCTCGCCACATCTACAACCAGTACACCATTCGTGTGCCGGCTGCGATTCGTGATGCGGTGCGGCAAGATCTGGCCGAACGAAAGATCGGCACCGAAATCTATTACCCCGTGCCGTTACATCTTCAAAAGTGTTTCGCACATCTGCATTACAGCCGCGGGATTTTCCCGCACGCTGAACTCGCAGCACTTGAGGCGATCGCGTTACCGATCTATCCAGATTTGGTGCCTGCGCAACTTGAACATGTAGCCGCATCGGTGATCGAGTGCGTGCGCAACCGGATGTCCCGTTGAGGCGAGGCGCGCAATGAACCTGAACTACCGACGAAAGAAGCGCGAGCGTCACCACGCTGCGACCCAAGACGAAGACGCCACCAGCGCGCCGCTCCTTGAGCATCAATTGGTGCCGCGCGGGGAGGCGCAACTTGTGACGACCAAGGAAGCGCTCGACGAAGCGCTGGCGCATGTTCGCGCTGCTGGCACCTTCGCATACGACACCGAATTCATCGGAGAAGAAAGCTACTGGCCGCGAATCTGCTTGGTGCAACTGGCAACAACCGAGCGCGTGATTCTTGTCGATGCGGTGGCTGTGCCAGACTTGCGGCCCATTTTTGAATTGGTTGCAGATCCGTCGCTGCTCACGCTTGTTCATGCTGGGACACAAGATCTCGAACCAGTTCGCCGCTTACTTGGACGCGAGCCCGCGAACATTCTTGATGTGCAAATTTCTGCGGCGTTTGCTGAGATGCCGTGGCCAGCTGGTCTTGAAAAACTCGTCGAACGCTTCGCAGGTCACCGCATTTCCAAGGGACACACATTCACCAACTGGGATGCCCGTCCGCTGACCGCGTCGCAACTGCGCTATGCAGCCGACGATGTGCGCTATCTCCCGTTGGTGTGGGAGCGTTTGCGCTGCGAATTGGAAGTGCGCGGAACGCTTGCGTGGGCGATGCGCGAGTGTGAGCAAAGCAGCAAGATTCCCGCGCGCTTTGACGAGGAATCGCAGATTCGGCGCACGATGAAAAGTTGGCCGATGAAGCCCGCGCAGATTCCAACGCTGCGCTTGATCACGCGACTTCGCGACACCATCGCTCGCACAGAAGATTTGCCGCATCGTGTTGTGATGCCCGATGAAACAGTTGCCGAGATTGTTCGTCAGCGCCCGTCCACCGCACAGCAGCTTGCTGCGATGCGCGGGCTCCCCAAACGATTTGCGCAGAAATACAGCGCGGAGTTACTCGGCGCTGTCGAGGAGGGTGGCAAGATGCCGCCTGAAAAACTCGCGCACGGCAAAGTCACCGAAGAAACCGGAGAGGATCGTGCGGCGATCGATGCGCTGTTGGCGATCGCGAGTGCACGGTCGATTGCCATGGGTTTGGCGCCCGGAATGGTGCTCACTCGCGGTGATGTCTCGCGGTGGTGGATGTCGCGCAACTCAACAGCCCCCGAGCCGCTCTTCGATCCAGGCGACTGGCGCATCGAGGCCATGGGTTCGTGGCTTGATGCGTTTTTGAAGGGCGACGCGAGCGTTGCAATCTCGTGGAAAGACGGGCGTCCGTCGCTCGCGAAGGAGTGACATGCGTTCGGTAAATCCGACGACTGGTGCTGCAATCGGCGCGGATTTTCCGCGCGCCACGCGTGCTGAACTCGAAGCACTTGGAGATGCAGCGTTTGACGCAGTCGATTTCCTCGCCGATGCGCCGAATGCGCAAATAGCGGGATTTCTCGAGGATTACGCCGCACGCATCGAGGCGGATCGAGAAGGACTCGCGCAACTTGCGCACGAAGAAACGGCGCTTCCATATGCGCCGCGACTTTCGCAAGTCGAGTTGAATCGCACCTTGTTTCAACTGCGTGAGGCTGCGCGCGTTGTGCAAAACGACGCGTGGCGATTGGTTGCGCGCGATGATCAGAGTTCGTTGCGCATGATGCATGTTCCACTCGGTGGGGCGGTCGTTTCGATAGGGCCGTCGAACTTTCCACTCGCTTTCAACGGTGTCTCCGGTGGTGATTTTTGCGCAGCGATCGCAGCGCGCAATCCAGTCATTGCGAAGGCGCACCCCGGACACATGAACACCACTGCTCGCTTGTTCGAGCATTGCGTCGCTGCGCGCGACGCGGCTGGACTTCCCAAGGCCAGTGTGCAACTTTTCTTTGATTGTGCGCCCGAGGACGGTGAAGCACTGCTCGCGCACTGCGGCGTTGCTGCCCTTGGATTCACAGGGTCACGCGCTGCTGGGATGCGGCTCAAAGCCGTTTGCGACGCACTCGGGAAGCCTGCGAGTTGCGAAATGTCGAGCGTGAACCCTGTGTTCGTTGCATCGCATGCAGGAGCGTCGCGTGCAGCGTCCATCGCAGATGCATGGATCGCTTCGATCGTCCTCGGAGGCGGACAGTTCTGCACAAAACCTGGCGTGCTTCTTGTTGCGGGTGAGCGAGCTGCAGCGTGCGTGAGAGAGCGTGTCGCAGAGGTTCTCTCGCACGCCGCGCCGATCGTGCTGCTGACGGCCTCGGTGCGGGATCATGTGCATGCTGCGATCGAGGCGCTTCGTTGCAAGGGCGCGCCATCGGTTGTTGGCTGCGATCGCGCAGCGGAATGGTCGTCCTCGGGCGGATTTCGCTGTTTTCCGACCGTTTTTTCAGTCGATGCAGCGTTTGCGCGCACGCATCGCGACGCCGTCTTCACAGAAGCATTTGGGCCCCTTGGTGTGATTGTTGCAGTTGAGGGCGATGCACAACTTGTTGATTTCGCGCGCAGTCTGGACGGGCAACTCGCGACCACGATTGTTGCCGATGATGCCGACGCGACCACACGAGCGACACTCTTGAGTGTGCTGCGATTCAAAGCTGGACGCATACTTGACGAAGCGATGCCGACAGGTGTCGCGGTGTCACCAGCGATGGTGCATGGTGGTCCATTTCCTGCGACGAATGATCCGCGCTTTTCAGCGGTTGGTCTTCCGGAATCTGCGAAGCGATTTACGAAGTTGCTTTGTCTCGATCGCGTGCGCTGAATGAGCTCAATGGGCGCTCACTTCCTTGCGCGGACGCGACGCAAGCGCGCGCCGAATGGTGTCGAGCGCCTTTGCACGATCGGCGCCTTCGACTGGTTGGCGCGGTGCGCGAACGCGTTCATCGCCCGTACCTGTTTCGGCCATCACCAACTTGATGAGTTGGACAAAGTCGGGCACTGTGTCGAGTCGAAGCAGCGGGAGAAACCATGCGTACAGCGATTCGCACGCTGCGACATCGTGTGCATCTCGTGATTGTGCCAGTTGAAAAAGTCGCACGCTTTCCGCAGGAAGTGCGTTTGCTAAACCAGCGATCCAACCTGCACATCCCATGCGAGCCCCTTCGACAGCGCAGTCGTCAAGACCGACAAGCGCACCCACTTTGCGTGTTCGCCCGCAGTTTCCCGCAACCAGCGCTGTGAGTTTGCGCGCGTCACCAGTGGAATCTTTCACGGCAACAAGGTTCGCGTGTCGCTCTGCCAATGCAAACACTTGTTCGGCGCTCACATCCACGATGTAGGCCGCTGGATTGTTGTAAAGCATCATGGGTAATGGCGCCGCCGACAGCATGGCCTCAAAGTGTGCGTGGTACTCGCGCCATGAACCCTTGTGCACATAGGGCGGCAGAATCATGCAGCCACGCATGCCGATCTTCGCAGCCATTTCAACTTGTCGGACGGCGTCGCGCGTGGATGCAGCAGAAATCGTGGCGAACGCATTGCCAAAGCCTTCGCTCGCCGCGCTGATCGCGCGCCAACCCTCGGAGCGCTCTTCGAAGGAAAGCGTTTGTCCTTCGCCAAGCGAACCTGGCCACACGGTGCCCGTGCATCCGGCGTCGAGCATACGGCGCGTGAGATTGGCGAGGCCCGTCGCACACAGCGATCCATCCTCGCGAAACGGTGTCACGGTTGCGGGAATCACGCCGCGGAACGGCGCTCCAACCCGATCGAAAGACATGTCATTCGCTGAACTTGCGCTCGTCGTGTCGCTCATCTCGGCAGCGTATCAGCCGCGGCGAGTATCTTGCACGCGTGCAGATTCGACGATTCATCGATAGTCACACAGAAGGTGAACCGACCCGCGTTTTGCTTGCGGAAAATGACGCGCCGTTCGGAGCGACACTGCCCGAACTCCTCGCATCTTGGTCGCGCGAGGGACAACTCACGATTCCGCCTGACATGTTGGCGCTTGCTTCGAATCCGCGCGCTGCGGATGCGACGGTGTGTGCTTTGGTGTGTGCGCCATCATCGGCAGATGCATCGTGTGGCGTACTCTTTTGGAATGCAGCGGGACCGCTCGGAATGTGCGGACACGCGACGATTGGTTTGGCGCGCACGCTGTCGTGGATTGGTCGACCTTTACCACCAGCAGCCAAGATGGAAACACGCGTTGGGCTTGTGACGGTGGAAACACTCGCACATGGCAGTGTTCGCTTTGCGAATGTGGCGTCGTATGTCTTCGCGCGCGATGTGGAGATTGAACGAGAGCACGGTGGTGTTGTGCGAGGCGATATTGCGTGGGGAGGAAACTGGTTTTTCATCGTGCGGCTTGATGGCGCGCCAAGCACTGGGAAGTCTGGTCGTTTGATGCGTTCGCTGGAGGAGGAACTTGCGTACGCGAACTCCATCGCGCGCGGCCTCGTTCGAGTAAATCTTCGTGCCGGACCTGAGAACAATGGCCTGATTGATCATGTCGCGTTGATTTTTCAGCCATCTCGTCGTGATGCGCACGCGCGGAATTTTGTCCTGTGTCCAAACGGCACATTCGATCGCTCGCCGTGCGGAACGGGAACGAGTGCATTGCTTGCATCACTTGCGGCGCGTGGCGAACTTGCACCAAACGCGCGTTGGCGGCAAGAAAGTGCGATTGGCAGCGTGTTTGAGGCGTCGTATGTCATGCTCGAGTCCAATCAGACAGGAAGCAAGTTTGCTGCGTCGTCTGTGATTCCACAAATCACTGGTCGCGCGTTTGTTGTCGCAGAAGGCAACATGGTTCGCGACGCAGGCGATCCTTCCCAAGGTGGTGGTTGGGTCGAGTGAGTGCCGGCGCGTTGAGCGCGTACAAAGGATCGTTATGCGACAGGAAGCACATGAGATTCTCTACAACCCGCGCTTGAACAAGGGCACTGCCTTCGGTGAAGCCGAGCGTGAACTCCTTGGTTTGACAGGGCTTTTTCCAGATGCTGTCGAAACCAGCGCGATACAGCAAGAGCGCGCGTTGATGCAACTCGATCGTCGTGCGAACGACTTGGAACGCTACATCTATCTGTCTGAGCTTCAAGATCGCAATGAGCGGTTGTTCTATCAGTTGCTGCGCGCGGATCCGGTGCGGCATATGCCGATCGTGTATACGCCCACCGTCGGCGAAGCATGTCAGAAGTTTGGTCACATCATGCGGCGTCCGAAAGGGCTGTATGTGTCGCTTCGTCATCGCGGGCGAGTTGCCGACATTCTGCGCAATTGGCCTGAGGCAGATGTGCGCATCATTTGTGTGACCGACGGCGAGCGCATTCTGGGCCTTGGCGATCTTGGCATCTGCGGCATGGGAATTCCCGTGGGAAAACTCGCGCTCTACACCGCGGTTGGCGGTGTACATCCAGCGCGATGTATGCCGGTTGTCCTTGATGTTGGCACCAACAATCGCGATTTCCTTCACGATCCGTTGTATCCCGGGCTCCGGCACGAGCGCGTGCGTGGCGCCGATTACGACGCGTTTGTCGAGGAGTTTGTGCTTGCCGTGCAAGAGGTGTATCCGAAGGCGTGTATTCAGTTTGAAGACTTTCACAACACGACGGCGATTCCGCTGCTCGCGCGCTATCGCGACCGAGTCTCGTGCTTC
>JASGCF010000118.1 GCA_030054275.1 Limnohabitans sp.
GTGCCGTGCACGCACCCGCTTGTACCCGGTGGTACCCGCCAACTACCCGGCACCGATTCGTAAAGAAAAACCCCGTTCGATCATTGCTGAGCGGACGGGGCGGAGGGGAGAAAGATGACTTGTTTGCTGCGGCGTTGCGTTTGGCCAACTCCGCGCACCACCAAGAAATCTTGCCGAACGGCGCGACTTCTCGCAGGCTGTCAGATGGAGAATCCGTCTGACGAGACTCTTGTTCGGCCAACACGATCTGAACACCACACATTTTTTCGAATCGGGCCTCTGCCCCAACAGGCGACCACACCCCACGAACCTCGGATACGCTTCGGAAATGCCCGTTTTCCACACGCTTCTTGCAGTTTCTGCGCTTCTCCTGCCAACAACGCCTGCGCACACGCACACCCCGCCCGCGTTTGAGAAGGACAGCGCCGGCCAAGCGATCGATGGCCAACGTGTAACCCAAGCCCCCCGCCCGCGACGCCAAGTGGTGGCGATCGTGCCAGATCGAACCACGGGCAAAGACTGGGGCTTGCGATACCTGCGTGAAGCTGTCGACGACTTCAATCGCGCAGAGCCTGACGCTGTTTTCTGCGTCGGCGATCTTGTGCAAGGCTACTCACGCGACCGCACAGAAGTCCTGCGCCAACGCAACGACTTTCTCAACATCGTCGGCGCACTCACGATGCCCTTCTATCCGACGCCTGGAAACCACGATGTTGTGAGTGGCACACGCGAAGCAAAAGATCGCACCTTCGCAACGGAATATCGCGAACTCTTCGGACCGCTGTACTACTCCGTCGAACTCGACCTCGCGAGTTTCGTGATTCTCAACACCGAAGATGGCGAAGGCGAAGTGCAGCCTGGATTTTCCGACGCGCAACTCGCGTGGCTCGACACCGAACTCGCGCGACTTGCACAACGCGCGCGACCGATCATTCTGCTCTTCCATCGTCCGCTCTGGGATCACAAACCAACGCGTTGGGATGAACGCGTGCAACCGCTGCTTGTGAAGCATCGTGTTGCCTCGGTGATCGCAGGTCACTACCACGCGTTGCAAATACTTCCTGCGCGCGACGGCATTCCGTTCATGCTGCTTGGAACATGCGGCGGCGCAAACGATCAGCATCCACTCGCCGGTCACTTGCAGCACATCACCTATCTTGTGATCGATGAAAGCGGCCGCATCAGCCCGTACCACCAAGTGGCTGGTTGCACGATGCCTGCAGATTGGATCACGAAGGACGATCAAGATCGCGCGTACCAACTGAAGGGTTCACGCGACGCTGTACGCATCACAGGCGCTGTGCCCGATCCGGTCGGGCGCCCGATCACAGGCGCCGTGCAACTCACACTGAAAAATCCGCTCGATCGCGAGGTCGAATTCCGCGTTGTTCCAAGCGAAGCGCCGAAGCCATGGACCGTGCGCGACAACCCAACCGACGACACATACGAACGCGTGTGGACCAGTCGCACTCCAATCGATCTCTTCAACGCTGCAACGACAGACCTCGACTCGCCGTTCCGATTGAAACTTCCGTCCGAATCGGTGCGACTCGCACCTGGCGACACGCAGACGATCACGATCGATGTGACCTGCGACACGCAGATCACGCCACCGGAACCAGCGCCCTTTGAAGTGATCGCAACCTATCGCGACGCGCGAAATCGTCGCGTACCGATCGTGTTCCGTCAGCGGGTGCCGATTGCGCGCTCGATCGAACTCGCGGGCAGCATCGCATCGGCCTTGCCGTATCCAATCGCGGTTTGGAATTGGTCGGAGTACGACACCACTGAGGCGAATGCGACGGCGCGCATGGCGCTTGGAGATGGCGACTCGTTGCTGGTCGAGATTGTGGCGCCTGATGCTGGTTTCTCGCCCTTTGCGCGCACACCGAAGGGCCGCAAAGGCATGGAAGACCCGCTTGGTGACGCCGTACGGGTTGTTCTTGGCGAAGGACCGGAAGCGCGCGAGTACTTCATCGCTTTCGACGAATCAGAATCGCCGTGGGTGCGGACGCTTGCAGCGAGCGGCAACGAACTGCGCGAAACCGATCAGGTGCAGGCCGTGCTTTCCCGCGCGAATTCAGATTCGAATTCGTCACCGAATCCAGAAAGTCGCAAGGACGGCAGTTGGACGCTTCGACTGAACTTCCTTGACAAGGCCCTCCCAGAGGGGCGTTCGGCAGATGGACTTCCGGTGAATATTGGCGTCGCAGACAATGACGAGACCTACCACACGCAGTGGCGATGGCTTGCCCCCCGATCGCTTCCGGCAACGCTGCGGAAGAAGCCGTAAGCGCAGCAGCGCGCGTCGCCGACTTGACCAATCTCGCGTTGGGGCGTTCAATGCGTGGACCCGAAGCGTGCTCGCTTCCATGCGCGTCGCATGGGGCGAGAGGCCTCAAGCCATGTTTGATGGCACATCTGAGGCCGAAGTTTGTGACTGAATTCTGAGACTTTGCAGGATCGATCTCCATTTCCCCGATCACTGCGTTTCGACAACCACTCGGCCGAATCCGTGAAGTCCGATCCGGCCATTCGTACGGTCCGCGTTTAGAAAGGAACCACTTATGAAGACCCTCCTCTCGCTCGGCTGCATCACTGCATGCGCCCTTCTCGTTGGTTGTGGCGGCGGCAGCGCCGACTCTGGCATCGCCTCTGACCAAGTTCGTCCAACCACCTCCGAGCAGCAAGTCGCTCCTCCAGGCTCGGGCGTCAAGCTCGGCTCGAACAACACGCCGGCCCCTGCTGCGCGTCCAAAGTCCGAGTGAATTGCCCTGAGTGAATTGCCCTGAGTGAATTGCCCTGAGTGAAATGCTCTGGGTGAAATGCTCGGAGTGACATGTTCGGTGAGCCCAACTGGGTGCACCCACTCATCTCGAACTCATCACTGCAACTTCCCCACACGCCGCCTCGCGCGGCGTGTGGTGTTTTTCGTGCGCATGATCGCGCCAAGCCGCACAGATCCACCAACAACGGGTTCCCGTCGCGGTTGAGCGCCCCAATTCGCAGGGAATACAGGCAGAAGACTGAACTCACGCCCGAATCGGACGGATGAACAGTGTGTTGGAAGAGCCCGTCAGGGCAAGCAGGACGCGGACACGCGTTCTGCTTGGGAAAGACATGCGAACGCGTGACGCGATCGCGGACTCTGCCCGATCCAACCACCAAGTACAGGCCATCCACCCGCTGCCGTTCTGGACCACAATCCAGACGGCGGTTTTTCTTGGTTCCCGAGTGATGCGCCCTTGCGCTTACTTCATCAAACCGCGCAAGATCGAAAGACCGCGCGCGAGCGTCTCTTCCTTCGCCGCGAATGACAATCGGAAATGCGTGTCGCGCGTTGAGAAGACCTTGCCAGGAATCACCAGCACGCTCTGCTCGATCGCGCGCTCGACGAATTGGGTTGCCGTGATTCCAAGCGCAGGCGGCACTTCCACAAACGCGTAGAACGCGCCACCTGGTCGCGCGACATTCGCGACCCCATCAAACGCTTCAAGCACGGAGTCGCGCCGCTTCTCGAAGCGATCGACCCACGGGCGCATATCGACTTCGTACGCCTTGGCAGCCGCGTACTGCGCCATGCTTGGCGCGCACACATAGGTGTACTGCTGCAACTTCGCGATCGATTGCACGATTTCATGCGGCCCTGCCACAAACCCCAAACGCCAACCCGTACAGCCGTAAGTCTTCCCGAATCCGCGGATGAGAAGACAATCCTTCGTGAACGCAGCGGGCGTCGGAAAGCGATCGTTCTCGCGGAACTCGCTGAAGGTGAACTCGTCGTAGATCTCGTCAGAGATGAGAAGGATGCCCTTCGCACGACAGAGATCGACGATGTCGCGCATCTCTTGGCCTGTGAGTACAACGCCAGTCGGATTTCCAGGGCTATTCACCAACACGCACTTGGTGCGGGGCGTGATGAGTTTCTCAATGCGCTCCGCGGTCATGCGGAAATCGGGATATGTGTCGCAGAGGACGATCTTGCCACCCGTGAGAGCAGCAAGTTGCGGGTACATCACGAAGTACGGATCAGGCACGATTGCTTCGTCGCCCTCGTTCAAGAGGCACATCATTCCAAGCACAAGTGCGCCCGATGTGCCGCTGGTCACAATCGCGGAAAGTCCGTGCTGCGCGTCGTGCGTCCAACCAACTTCGCTTCCCAGCCGCTGCCAGATGGCGTGCAGAAGTTCGGGGCAACCTTGGGTTTGCGTGTAACCGTTGCGATTCTGCTCAATCGCCTCAATCGCGGCACGCTTGAGCACATCGGGCACCGGAAAGTCGGGTTGACCGATCGAGAGATTGATCGGATCCTTCAAGTGCGCCGCAAGATCGAACACCTTGCGAATGCCGCTCGCGTCGATCGAACGCGCCTTGTGTGAGAGCAGCCCAGCAACATCGAGGCGCGCGGATGGGTCGAAAGATGCGGACGCGGAGTGGTGAAGGGTCGAGTGACTCATCGATACCTCAAGTGCGGGGCTTCACGAACTCCGCGACTTGCGGACACTGCGGCGCTGTGCGTCGTGCTGTCCGAGAGAAGCGATGGTGGAAGATTCGCGCAAAGAAAAGACGCTGTGGGATAGACGGGAGAAGCGCAAGAAGAGACGCGAAGGACGGCGTCGACAAAAACACCAACAAAGACAACGCCCTCGGCGGAAACCGAAGGCGTTGCAGTATGCCACATCGCCAATGAGGTCGGCGAGTTTCGTCACAATCTGAATTACTTCTTCTTCGCGTCCTTCGCATCGGCTGCGGCCGCTGGTTCCTTCTTCGGCTTCTTACCCGCAGCAACCTTGATGCTGAGCACCTTTGGAAGACCGAGCGGCGAAGTCTTGCCTGCGCTGAAGCGCTCAGTCTCGGTGAGCTTCGCAACGCGCTCATCACGGGTGAGCACATTGCGGTGTTGATTGAGGGCGCCGGACTTGGTCTTGAGGCTGCTGTGAATGCTCATGTGGATCTCTGCGTTTCTGCCGTGTGCCGTTGGAAGTCACACTGCACTGTCTGCTGCACTACTTGTGCGTCTTGATGTATCGATCCCCGAAATCGCTGTTGCCCGGACCAGACGCCTTCCAAAGGACGCCGACGCGACGAATGCGCTCCTCGAGTTCGCGAATGGCCGGACTGCTGCGCTCGGATGGCCCAAAGCCAGGTAGCACGGTCACTTCGCGAAGTCGACCATTCTGATCGGGAACCACGAACGCGTCAAGTCCACGAGCCCGACAGAATGCAACAACCTTCAGTGCGTTCGCCTCAAGTGTGGAGCAGAGAATGAAATACTGGAACCCCGACTTTCGTGGGTCTACGCCCTCTGGCATCGGACCAAGGTCCTCAGAACCACCGCTTGCGGGCTGCGTTTGTGACGCTGCTGCCTGGGTCGATTGGCCGGTCGCGGCGGTCGTAGCCGTGCCGCCCGAGCCCCGCTGCAATCCATTGCGCAACGCGTTCTCGGGCGTCGACGACTGCGTTGGAGAAGTCGATTGCCCTCCGTCATCGGCGACGGCCGCTCCCGCAGCAGCGAGCGCCTTCGCTTCGGCGTCGCTTTCTGCAAGCGCACTCGCAGCCCGACCAACGCGCTCGCCTCGAGCATGACCGATGAGATATCCCGCGGTCAGCGCTGCAAACACCATCACGATCACAAGCAGTGCTCGCAAATCGGCACCTGAAATCCGACGCGACGGTTCGCGTGTCGGACCCTCGCTCGAACCCTTTGATCCAAGCAATTCATAGAGCGCTGGTCCTTCGCGTCGCGGCATGCGTTGCCTCCGCCGTCATAGTACTCAGAAGCCGAAATGCTGCGCGACGGGAAGTACAGCAACGGGAAGTACAGCAACGGGAAGTACAGCAACGGGAACCCGCAACCTTACGCGATCGACATCCAACGGTTGATCGACGCCGTGATTCCACTGCGCGGATCGGCCCACTGCCGCGCGTCGACCACAGCGCTTGGCACGCTTTGGCTTCCCTCCGCGAGTGAAAGCGCCGCTTTCAACGCGATGCAATCGAGCCGCGACTCGCGCGGCTCAAGGATTGGCCCGCGCAGACCACTGCGAAGGAGATCGACAATCCGCACTGCGCCGAACCGGTCACCTGCCTGCAGGATCAGTTCCTCAGGACGACCACCAGCCGCCAGCACTGCTGCACAGTCGAGACTTGCGCCAATTGCGGGCGAATGCGCGAGTTTCTGCACCGAGGCGCGTTCATGGCACGGGACGAGCAACCGCGATCCAACCCGCTGCGCTTCGGCGACCAACGCGTCGCGCAGGCTTGGCTCGACGGTTTCGGGCAAAGACACCGTCACTGGTGCGCGTCCAAGTTCTGCACCGAGCACCAGCGCCGCCGCGACAGCATCGACCGCACGCGTGACCGTCGCGGGATCCTCAAAGTGCGCGGGTGGAATGAAGAGATCAATCCCAGAACAGACGAGTTCCACCCGCGCGAGCGTTGCTTTGAGATCCCGACGCGCAGACGCGCCAAGATCTCGCGGACGCATGGTCGGGTCGGTGCCATTGAGTTGGGCACCGCGGTAACCCAACCGAGCGACCAATGCGAGAGCCTCGCGCACACGAAGTGGCTCGTCGGCACTTCCAAGCGGTCCGATGGTGACAGCGAGATTGGGGCGAGTGTCGTTTGGCACGGCGGGCTTGCGAGTGTAGCCACAGCCAACTTCCCCGACGCAACCGCGAGTACCATCGCGCAATGCGCACCGCCGCCGACATTGCGTTTTGGCTTGCACTATTCCTTTGGTTTTCGCTCGCACTTGTTGGCGGGATGTCTGCGATGGCCATCTTCCCCGCTGCGCGAGAACTTCCGCTCTCGATGGAAGGCTACGAGGCGTTCATTGCTCGCGAACCTGTGCTCGGGCGGCAACTTGTCGCCGGCTACCTCGTTGAGCGCGTCTTCGAGTTTGCGCAGGCACCGCGCGCGATCTTTGCCGCCGTCGCCACAGCCGCGCTCGCCCTCGGAATCGTCTTGGCGAGCCGCGACAGCGCCCCACAACCGCTGCGCCGCCTGCGGATCACCGCGCTCGTCTGCGCAATCGCCGCGCTTGGTGCGAGTTTCGTCGCGATCGTGGGCTTCCGCGTTGCCGACAGGAAGTACCGCGTCATGGCGTACGAAGTGACCCGTGACGAAAAGTGGCTTGCCGAGGCGCTTTTCATGAAGGCCGAAGTCGATCGAGCCCATGCGTTCGCCTCGCGCGTCGCGTCCGCGGAGGTTGTGTCGATTCTCGCGCTCGCTGGGCTCAGCGCCGCCGCTGCCGGAGTGCGCCGCCGTGCCTGATGCAGCGCTTCCCCGCAAAACCGCAGCACAGAAAGCCCGCGCGCTTGAACTGCTTGCGGCCCTCAAGGAGCGCTTTCCAAACGCGCACTGCGAACTCGACTGGACGCAGCCGCACGAACTTCTGATCGCGACCATTCTCTCGGCGCAATGCACGGATGTTGCGGTCAACAAGGCAACGCCCGGGCTCTTCCGAGCCTTCCCCGCCCCCGCCGACTATGCGCGCGCAACGCCGACCGACATCGAGCCCTACATTCGGTCGATCGGACTGTTTCGGGCGAAGGCGCGGGCGGTCCACGAGACAGCACGCATGCTGGTCGAGCGTTTCGGCAGCGAAGTTCCGCGCACGATGGAGGCGCTTCTTACCCTGCGCGGAGTCGCGCGGAAGACGGCGAATGTCGTCCTCGGCAACTGCTTCGGGATCAACGAAGGCGTGGTTGTCGACACGCATGTCGCGCGACTCTCCGCGCGATTCGGCCTTTCTCGACAGAAGACCCCAGAGAAGATTGAGCGCGACCTGATGGCCCTTTTTCCGCAGGAAGACTGGTGCCTTCTCTCGCACCTCTTGATCTTCCAAGGGCGGCGCGCCTGCAAAGCGCGCGGCGGCGATTGCGCGACCGACGAGATTTGCCGACGGTTTTGCGTCGAGGGACTGCGTGCGGTTCGCGCCGAGGCGACGAAGCAGAGCCCCCAATCGCCCCTCCATGAATGCACGCCGAAGCCACACCAAAAACGAGCCACAAAACCCGTCAAGAAGACCGAAAAACTAGTGGCGCCAAAACGACCTTCTCGCCGATAATTGGAGGTCGCGCGGTGCATCTCGCGCGAAAACCGACGGATCGACCCCTCGCACGGAGAGCGAACAGCGTGAGCACACCAATCCCAAGCACCGACGCGTCGGAATGCACGATGACCCGACGAGCACCGCGAACGCCTCTTGGAACCAACGGCGACTTCCGCGGCAAGCATTTGCACTTCATCGGGATCGGCGGATGTGGCATGAGTGGTTTGGCGCTCATGCTTGCGCGTCGTGGTGCGATCGTGACTGGATCTGATCAATCGGATGGCGAAGCGATTCGCAGACTCGATGCGGCTGGCATTCCCGTGCGCGTTGGTCCAGCGATGCAGTCGCTTCCTGAGCACACCGAATGCGTCATCTTTTCTGCCGCCATCCATGGAGATCATCCCGAGATTCGCTACGCGAACGCGCGCAGTATTCCAACGATGACCTATGCAGAGGCGCTTGGTGACGCGCAACTTGGTTCGACCGCTGTTTCGATCGCTGGAACACACGGGAAGAGCACGACAACCGCGATGACTTCGTGGGTTGGCATTCGCTGTGGACTTGATCCAAGCGTGATCGTCGGAGCAACCTGCGAGCAACTCGGTGGTGGCGCGCGGCTTGGCTCGAACGCAATTCCAGTGGGCGAGCTCGCAGGAAAGCCAGGGGTACTTGTGTGTGAAGCGTGTGAGTTCAATCGCTCCTTCCATCATCACCGCCCCACCATCGGACTCATCAACAACATCGAGGAAGATCACCTCGACTACTACTCGTCACTTGGCGAAATCATCGAGAGTTTCCGCGAGTTTGCGCGCATTCTTCCATCCGCCGCGCATGGTGGAAAGTTGCTCATCGCTGAAGATGGCGCGCACCGTCGCGAAGTCACTGCGGGGCTTGACTGCGGAGTTGCGACCTTTGGCTTCTCGCCAGGCGCGGATTACCAAGTCTTCTACGACGCTGCTGCGAATCGTGTCGGCATCATGCGCGACGGCTACTGGGTTGCACAGTGGACCAATCGCATGCCAGGCAGCCACAATGCGCTGAATAGCGCCGCT
>JASGCF010000119.1 GCA_030054275.1 Limnohabitans sp.
AGGTCGCGTGGGAACCTGCGGGGCAGCGAGTTCGTCGAGTACCCGAACCTCGACGCGTGCGTTTCGCGCGTCGGATGCAGCGTCCATCGGTGCGGTTTCCACGCGCTCACCCGACCCAGCCGCTTCGACGCGAATCCGCCACCAATCGATACCGCCAGCAGCCAAGCGCTTCGCAGCAGCGAGGGCGCGATCAATCGAAAGCGCCATCGCCTGCTCTGGCTGGCCGTAGTTTTCGGCAACGCCCACATGACCTCGCACCTCGATCACAGTCGACTGTCCGCGGTAGCGCTTGGCGAGTTCATCAAGCGTCTCGTTCGCATCCTTCGAAAGCGCTGCAGATTTCGCGGCGAAAGTCACGCGGGTTCCTTGGCCATAATGATCCGACGGACGCACGCTTTGCACATTTTTGTCTGCGCCCTTTGTGCCTTCGTCCTTGCTTTCACCAGCGCCCTTCGCGCGCTCGGCCAAGATTCGCTGAATCAATAATTGATCTTTCGGATCTGTCGACGAGAGATCCACATCGTTGTGAAATGCGCGACGCACCGCGATGGCAAAGTCCACGATGTCTGGCTCGTTGGCAACACCTTCTGATTGCTCGCCACCACCGCCCGCGTTGCCGCCCTTTGGCTGCACATTCATCGCGAACATGATGACGAAAAAGCCCATCATGAGCATCACCATGTCGGCAAACGAAATGAGCCACTCTGGTGCGCCTTCGTGCTCTTCGCCGCCGTGACCGCCACCACCGTGACCGCCACCATGGCCGCCGTGTTTCTTCTTGTGGCCGCCTTCGCCATGGCCGTGTCCGGCATCTTTCTTGCCGTGTGCATCGTGCTTCGCGTCGCCCATCGCAATCTCCTCCGTTTGCCGGAATCAGCAGGAAACCAGCAAGAAATCACGCGGCAAGTTTGAGATTCCGACGCACGGTGTTGGGAATGAAGGCAAGCATCTTCTCCTGCGTTGCACGCGGATTGTCGCCCGCTTGGATCGACAAGATGCCTTGCAACATCATTTCTTTGGAGAGAATCTCTTCGCCCGAACGCAGCGCCAGTTTGTCGCCCATTGGGCCAGCGATCGCATTCGCAAGCACGGTGCCATACATCGTTGCCACGACTGCGATGGCGAGCATCGAGCCGAGTGTTTGAATGTCGCCACCAAGATTTCCGAACATGCCGACCTGTCCGATGAGCGTCGCGACAAGGCCGTAGCCAGGTGCGTACAACTTGATCAGATCGAAGAACTTCTTGCCTGCCTTGTGACGCTCTTGCATCGCCATCACTTCAAGGCGCAGCGTGGTTTCGATGATTTCTTCATCGGTGCCGTCGACAGCCATGCGCAGACCTTTGGAGAGAAACGGATCTTGGATCTTTTCGATCTCATTCTCAAGCGCCAAGATGCCGTCGCGACGAGCCTTGTCCGAAAGTTGGCTCATGAGTTTCACGGTTTCGATCGCAGACAGGCCTTTGTTGAAGAGGAATCGCTTCACATAGCCCGGAATGCACTTCAGTGTTTCCATGGGCATCGCCATCAGCAACACCGACACGGTGCCGCCGAACACCATGATCACGCCCTTCGGCGAATAGAACATCGCAAAGTTGCCGTGCGACGCCATCCACATGACGAGGACGCACGCGGCGAAACCAATGATGCTTCCAATGATGCTGGCTTTATCCATGACTCTCGCCTCCGATGCGGGCGCAAACGCCCGGTGTTTGACCGTGTGGGACCGCGGCCATGGGCGGGGATCGGCAAGTTCCGCCGTTGTCATCCGTGTGATCTCTGCCGATTCCGCCGTGGAGGGCCGTCTGTGCGGGTGAGGAGGGTCGATTGGCGATTCGGGGGCAAATTGCACCTTCTCGGACTGCGGCAAGGTTGCCTTCCGCCTATCCTCGCCGCCTTCCGAATCAATCGGATCGGTTCTTGAGGCAACCCGCACGATGTCAGTTCTGGATGAATCGCGAATGAACACGCAGCAACCGCAGCCGAAACGCGCACTTGCTGTGGTTACTGAACACCTCGGAGAAGAGGCGTACGCGTGGCTTCAAGAGCGCTGTGAAGTGTTGCACGCGGGGCTCACAGATCCACGCTTCGCAGAGGCTGCCTCTGATGTTGAGGCGCTGGTGGTTCGCACCTACACGCGCGTTGATGCTGCATTGCTGGCGCATCTTCCCAAACTCAAAGTGGTGGGGCGCGCAGGTGTTGGTGTTGACAACATCGATCTTGCTGCGTGTCGCGCGCGAGGCGTACAAGTTGTCTCAACGCCTGACGCGAACACGCAGGCCGTTGTGGAGTATGTCGTGTGCTTGTTGGCAGACGCGCTTCGTCCGCGACTCTTCCTCGACGAGCCCGTCGCCCGCGAAGAGTGGGATGCATTGCGTCAGGATGTTGTCGGGTTGTGGCAGATGGACGAGTTGGTGCTTGGAATTTTGGGCCTTGGCCGCATTGGGCGACGCGTTGCGGAAGTCGCGCGTGCCATCGGATTTCATGTCCTCTATCACGACATCGCCGAAATTCCGCAAGCCTTTCGCCATGGCGCGGAAGAGTGTTCGCTGGATCGATTGCTTGCAGAAAGCGATGTGCTCACCGTGCACATCGACGGTCGTCCATCCAACAAACACTTCTTGCGTGCTGAGCATTTCGAGGCATTGCGACCAGACGCAATACTCATCAACACCTCACGCGGTTGCGTGTTGGATGCGCAAGCGCTTGCAGCGTGGTTGCGCGTGCATCCAGCGGCGGCTGCGCTTCTCGATGTGCATGAACCCGAGCCTTTCAACGCCTCGTATCCACTGCTCGGGCTTCCCAATGCACACCTTGCGCCGCACTTAGCGAGCCGCACGATGACAGCGATGGACAACATGAGTTGGGTGGTGCGAGATGTTGCAGCCGTCCTCGAAGGGCGTGCGCCGAAGTATCCGTGCTGGTAACGCCGCGCTGTTCACGGTGACGCGGGTGTGCGTGTACCTTCGGACAAGATCCATGCTTCGATGTTGCGCTCGAGGACATCCAATGGAAGCGGGCCTTGCAACAACACAGCGTCGTGAAATCGACGAATGTCGAAGCGCGCGCCGAGTGCTGTCTCTGCATTGGTACGCAATCGACGGATGACCAACTCGCCAATTTTGTAGCCGCACGCTTGGCCAGGCCAACCGATGTAGCGATCAACTTCGTTCACGATGTTGAGTTCACTGAGTGCGGTATTCGCCTTCATGAAATCGATGGCTTGCTCGCGTGACCAACCAAACGCGTGCATTCCTGTATCGACCACCAACCGACACGATCGCCACATCTCGTACAACAGCCGACCGAAGTCGTCATAAGGATCGTCGAAGAAACCCATCTCGATTCCAAGCCGTTCTGCGTAGAGCGCCCAACCTTCTGTGAATGCTGTGGCATCGAGATCTTTGCGGAATTCGCGCAAGCCGCTGAGTTCTTGCGCCAGTGCGATTTGGAAGTGGTGCCCAGGCACAGCTTCGTGCAACGACAGCGGAATGAACTCGTAGGTTGGTCGCTGATCAAGCGCGTAAGTGTTTGCGTAAAACCAGCCAGGCTCGCCACGCTGCGGACTTCCAGGTTGGTAGTACGCAGTGGTTTGTGTCGGCGCCATGAATCGCGGAATCTCTCGGACACCGTAGGTGAGTCGCGGCAAAGTTCCGAACAGTGCGGGCAATTTCGGATCGATGCGCTTACACACTTCGCGGTAGCGGTTGAGCAAGTCTGCTGCGGATGTACAGTAGAAACGCTCATCGCTGCGCAAGTACGCGATGAACGCTGCGAAGCGCTCGTCTGCTGGTAAAGCTGCGCGCGCTGGATCGCTGCTCAACCAATCGGTGCGCGCAATCACAGCAAGCATTTCTGCGCGAATGCGCGCAACTTCCGACAAGCCTGTTTCATGAATCTCCTTTGCAGTCAACGAGGTTGTCGTGTGCACGGCCAACTGATGTGCATACCACGCAGCGCCATCTTTCATGTCGCGCGCGCCGATCGTCTCACGACACTTTGGCAGATACTCATTCGCGAAGAACGCTTCGAATTCGGTCAGCGCCGTATCGATTGGATCAAGCCATCGATCGACATCCGTGCGCAGTCGCGCGCGATCCGTTTCACCGATCGACTTTGGCATGGACGCAAACGGCTTTCGTAATTGGTCCGGCAAACTTGTTCGCGCAGCACGCATCTGCGCAGGAACTTGAAGAAGAGTGACTTTCGGCGGCACGATGCCTTCTTCGAGCCCGCGGCGCATCACGCTGATCGTGTCAACGATCATGCCAGGAACACCAGCAAGTCGCTTGGCATATGCCTCGTAGTCATCGAGATCTGCGAATGTCGCAAGATCACCCATCTGCACGATTTCGGTGTGAAGGCCCCAACGTCCACCAATCGGCATCATCCAACCACCGAATCGATGTCCTTCGACCGACAAGCGCAGTTCGCGCGACAACAGGTCGAAGTCGAGGCGATCGGATGCGGCAAGTTTGCTGCGGTCAATTGCTTGCAGTTCTTCAAGAAAGATCTGCATTTGTGCTGCGCGTTTGGCAATGCCTGCGATCGATGCATCCGTGAGTTCACCCGCGCGTTCTTCGTAGCCCTTGCGTAACGCCATTTCGGGATACACGACCAACCGCCATGCGTCGTACTCATCGACGATGCGCTCGAAGGCAGCGGAAGCGTCGTCGGTTGCAGTGGTCTCGGTTTCCGCAGCCGTTGCACGAGTGGTCAGCGTGCTTGGCGCAATGGCGAAGACGAGTACGGCGAATGCGGCCAATGCGGCGCTCAAGCGCAGGAGTCGAGGTGAGGTGTCGGACGAAGTCATGGACCCAAGCGTACAGGGATTGTCGGGAGTGTTCACGCGACGCAGGTCATTCAAGAGTTTGCCGCAATTCTTGTTGGACGGAGGTCCGATCGGTAGTAGGCTTCGCTGAGATATCCAGCGCGACCCCCGCGCAATCACAGAGGAGCACAGAACGATGGCATCGATTCGAAAGCACATGCTTGGTCTCGCAGCGGCTGTCGCAGCGGTGCACTGCGTTGAAATGGCCGCGCAGGCGGAGTCGCTGGCGACGCTCAACGCTGTACCGAGTTCAACCGCAGTGGTGACGATGACCGTCTCTATCACGACTTCACTCGGCACCAGTACAGACAGCGATGTGAAAACCGTCGCTGTACTTGCCAACGGCCAAGCGCGTGTCCCGCAAGACAGTCCACCATGGAACGCCATCACGCTTGATGCGATGCACATCCAGCCTGGAAACGCGACCTTTCAGTTTCAGTTCTTTTGTTTCCCGTTCATCGGTTGCCAAAACCTGAACATCGCACTCAGCAATCTCGTGCTTGATCTCACGGCGCCGGTGTCTTCACCAATCGGCGCAACAGGCCAAGCAAGCTTTCTTGGCGCGCCATTTCAACTCACCGGAAACTATGCGACCACGGGTATCGCGACAACCTCAGGCGTGTTGTCGAATGTCGGCGCGCAAGACTTTGGTTGTCGCGTGACATCGCTCAAAGGTCAGTTGATGCGCTTGGATCAGTGCACCATTTCAACCGCAACCACAGTGATCGATCCTGCATCGCTTCCCGCAGGCGTCACAGCGATGACCGTGACACTCGCTACGAATTTGGCCAATTGCGTGCTGGTTGGACCGTGGGTCGTGCCAAATCCTTTCGATCTCGATGGCGATGGCTCGGTCGGTGCCGCGGATCTGTCGCTCCTCCTCTCACAGTGGGGTGGCGCTGGCTCCGCAGACTTTGACGCGTCGGGAGCGGTGGATGCGCCGGACCTCTCGGCGATGCTGTCCAACTGGGGTTGAGTCGCACGCCTGACCTGCGTCGATTTTCGATCTTTCGCGAAGTCGGGATCGGATAGCATCACAGCCCCATGAGCATGATGCCCCCAGAGACCGAACTCGGTTACGCGCCCCCAATGGTGCGACATTTCAGCGTGTTTCTCGACAATCGCGTTGGAAAGTTGTTGGAGTTGCTCACGAGCCTCGATGAAGAAGGGCATGTGGCAGCGCGCGCAATCTCGATTCAAGATAGTTCCGACTACGCGGTGATCCGCATGGTGGTCGATCGCCCAGCAACGGCGCGCGAGATCTTCGAACGGCATCAATTCGCCGTGTGCGAAACCGATGTGTTGGTGGCTGAACTCTCGAAGGACCATGAGTTGCACCACCTCTGCAAGTTCCTTCTTGCAGCAGAACTCAACATTCACTTCTTGTATCCAACCATGCCTCGGCCAGAGGGAATCGCAACGGTGATTCTCTCGACAGATGACAACACGCTTGCTGGGCAAATCCTGCGACGCAAGGGCTTCCGCCTGTTCGGTGAGGCCGATTTAGAACTTTGAACGCAACGCGTTCCGCTCGCTTTTTCACGCATCCCGTCACGCGCCTTCGCGCCTCTAGGAGTTCCGGCATGGCACGCATCGTCAAACTTGAAGCAACTGGCCCAGTGAAGGTCGAACCGTCCGACAAGCCCATCTTCGTGTGTGCTTGCGGCCTTTCAAAGAAGTTCCCGTTCTGCGATGGCAGCCACAAGCCCACGCGCGAAGAGGAGCCGGGTTGCACCTATCGCTACTGCGCAGAGACGAACGCGGTGCTTGAAAAACTTCCGAAGTGACGAGTCTCTCTCGCCGTTGACGCGTGCAACCTATTTGGGGGTATTCACGGTCGGCCCAGCTCCGGCGCCGAGATTGATCACTGGACTTCCGGCTGTGGGTGCGGTGAGAGAAGTCGCAGAAGGGGTTGCTGCAGGTTGGGTTCCATTCCCACCCTCAGCCTTCGAGCGCGGCATGCGATAGTTGCCTTCCGCTGCTTCGGAAAGTCGCACGGCCTTGTAGTCGTGCCCGCGCTTCGAAACCACGCGGGCTGTCACGATCCCATCCGATGGACCGAGCATGCGCGCCGTGTCCATGCCTTCCAACACGCGACCGAACACCGTGTAGCGGCCATCGAGATCTTCGGACGGCGCAAACAGTACGACGAATTGCGCGCCAGCTGAGTTCGGCACCGGCTGTTCCGGCGCTCCTGTTGCCGGCGATTGCTTTGCGGTCACCAAGCGTCCAGCAAGTGGCGCGCGACGGTCCGCGCGTTCAACTTCATCTGGAATGGTCCAGCCGCCCGTCGATTTGCCTCCGGCAGCGCCGGTTGCTGTTGCCGGATCGCCACCTTGGATCCCTAAACCGCGAAGAGCGCGATGGAATGTGGTGCCGTCGTAGTGACCTGCTTCGACATGCTCGATGAAACTCGAAACCGTATTCGGCGCCTGATCTTCGAAGAGTTCGATCGCAATCGGTCCATGCGCTGTGACGAATTCAACCACCGGGAGATCGCCACGATCCTGATCGCGGCCCATCGCAACAAGTTCTTTCTCCCACAGTTCGCGGAGGCGCTGCGTTCGGAAGGTGCCCTTTGAAATTGCTTGCTGTTGCTCGGGGCTTCGCCCGCCCGGAGCCGTGTTGAGCGCGGCTTGTGCGTTATCAAACTGGTGAATCCCAGTGAGCGCTTCGCCAAGTGCAATGTTTGCGTCGATCGCGCGCGATGTGAACGGACGCGCACGCAGAACTTCGACGGCTTTCTCAAATCGAGCAGCAGCAATGAGTTCACGCGCCCACGACAACGCTGCAACTTCCGAGGTGGGATTGACTTCGAGCAACTTCGAAAATGCTGCGTCGATGGCAGCATCGTCTGCGAGCCACACGGCAACCTGTGCGCGCGCTGGAAGTAGCCGCATCATCATCTCTCGTGAAGTGGTTGGTGCGGAAAGATCGGTGTCAAGCGCCGTTGCGAGTGCGCGCAAATCATTCTCAAGCGAACTGTTGATCGCGCCGCGCGCGCGAACTTCGCGGCCAAGATCGCGGAAGCGTTGCTCGCTCACAGTGACCGGTGGTGGAAGCGCTGGCTGCGCGGTTGCCGGAGTTGCTGTTGGTGGTGGAACAATGGGGCCTGGTGTGCGGGGGGTTGCAGGACGGCTCGTGGGTGCCTGCGTGGGTGCCTGCGTGGGTGCCTGCGTGGGTGCCTGCGTGGGTGCCTGCGCGCTCGCAGCGAGCGTCAGAAGCGCACTCGAAAGGGTTGAGAACAAAGCCGCGCGGTTGAAAGTCGTGTGTGGCATGGCGAAATTTTCGGTGGGTGAATTCAAGTCGCGTTGCAAATCTTCAGACGATCGTTGCGGGCGACTACGCCGGATATCGGCAACTTGTCTTGTCAGTCTCCCAAACGCGAACAAAGCGCAGGTCGCATTTTTCCAAGGCAAAGGCTGGTTGCAACAGGCCGTACAGCACGACTGCGATGTTCTCAACAGACGGGTTGAGTTCTAGGAACTCGGGGCAATCGAGGTTGAGGTGCTTGTGGTCGAAGCGTCGCATGACAACTTCCTCGACCACACGCTCGATCGTCGGGAAATCGATCGGCGCTGCGGAAGCAATCTCAGCATGGTTGCGCGCAACGGCGACTTCCAATCGGTAGTTGTGCCCGTGACCGTTGGGATTGCTGCACTTTCCGAACAGCACGCGATTTTCGGCGTCACTTTTCTCGCGGAGCGCCAAGCGATGCGAGGCTGCGAACTCGAAGGTTTCGAGGAAGACGGCACGGGTTGGTAGGCCAACGGAGCGGTTCTGGTCTGTGACGGCGTGCATGGGAGATTCCGTGCGAGATGTCGCTGTGGCGACGGTTGATATCGACTCCGGCGCATCCCACTCAAGTCGGATGGCATGAAAGGCGCTTTGGCGGAACACAAGTGCTGTGAGCGGTGCGGGCAGGCGGGCGGCCAGTGTTGGCGCGTGCAGGGCGAGCAGCGTCAAGAGGTCGGTGGGTTGGTCTGTTGCTGCCTCTGCCCGCAATGCATCGCGCAAGGGCGTTTGAAAGACATCGCGCACAGCGCGATCGATCACGGTGATATCAACGAGATAGCCGGTCTTGGCTGGGACGCCCGTGCAGGTGACTTCGAACTCTGCGACCGCCCCAACGCCGCCAAACTGTTGGCCGACCAGTCCGTTCGTCGCTGGCTGCCCGCGGGTCAGCGGAGAAAGGGGGAGGCGGGTGATTCGTGTGAGTGCGAGCATGAGGACGGGCTTCGGG
>JASGCF010000120.1 GCA_030054275.1 Limnohabitans sp.
CAGGATTGGCAACAAAGGTCTGACCATCGGACGTTGTGCCGAAGACAAGTGGCGCGACGCAACCGTTTGCGGTTTGGTACTGCGACCAACTTCCGTTGTACGCGCCCAAGTTGTCTGGGCAGTAGGTCACTTGTCGATCGTTGAAGTCGGCTGCATATGAAGCATGTGCTGCAGACAGCGTTGCCAGTTGTGCAGCCGATTGCGCACGCATCGCGCTGCAGCCAACTTTACGGAAGACGGGCACTGCTGCAGTCATCGCAACCGCAACGGCTGCAGCGGCTGCAGCTGTTTCGACGATGGTGAGCCCGCGAAGCATGCGTGTTGCATGCAGTCGAGCGGTGGTGTGTTTGGTGTGAGTGTGCATGATGCAGTCCTTCTTTTTTCGGGTTGATTGCAACTGCAGAGAGTTATTCACGTGTCAGTAGGTCGCGGCCAAGAATGCCGCCCGTGGTGAGCATGTGGAAACTTGTTGTGGCGCCATCAACGGATGGCACAAGTTGCCAGCCTTCGGGGCCGAGCGTTGTGTCGTTCGACCAGAGCCCATCGTCGAACTTGTTTCCTTCACGCACGATTGCATCGTCCGCAATCGCGTGCGACATCGAAATCGCTTGCACGCTTCCATCAAAGAAGAGGGTGTACGGCGAACTCGCTGCACCGGCGTTGAAGGGCAAGCCTTGCGATGGCGCACCGCGGAACCAACCGGTTTCACACATGCGTGTCTTCAGCGACGGATGCATGCACTGTGAAACCGTTGGTGCGCGGTAACTGTCGACGAATGCTGCTGGTGCTTGAAAGCCGCCATCTTCACGAGCACGCAAGACGCCAGGGTTCAACATCGCCGCTGGTGAGAAGCTGTAACTCGACACAGCCAAACCGCTCCATGGTCCGGTCGTGGCGCCAATGTTGCTTGTGAACTCTGGTGCTGCATTGAATTGCGCCGACACCACCGCGTAGTTCGGATCGTCTTCTGCATACCACTCAGGTGAGTAGAAACTTCGAGAGACGTACTCGCGGAACCCCCAAACATTGGGAAGTTGCCATGCGCCATACTGTTTCGACGCAGGCGCAAAGTTCATCGGCCGCATGTTCGGCCAGTTTCCACAGCCGAAACCTCCGCCGATGAAGAAGCCCCAGTATGCATTCGATGCGTCACGGCCGAAGATCGCGCTTGGCATGACTGAATAGATGCTTGTGGTCGATGATGTTGATCCATTTGCTGCGATGTAGCTTGTGCAGTCATCGCCAAATGCACCAGCATCATCGGGCAGCGCAGTCCACTGCCTGTTGGCCCAGTCGGCCGCATAGCACTCATTGGCCTGCGCAAGTTCCGCAAGTTTGCGCGCGCTATCAACGCCACGCTCGCGATTCGCAAGGACCGTGGTACCTGTTGCGACAAGCACCGTGACAGCGCCTATCGCAACCAAGGCTTCGGTGAGCGTACATCCGCGCGATGACGACGCGGAACCGATCGAGACTCTCGCGAAAGAGGTATGAGCAATATCCATGATGAACCTCCACACAGACCTACGCAAAGCGCCTGTGCCGATTTGGAAGAGAACAGCGCAAGGCGTGTATTTTCTGCGTCGAAAATGGCGCAACGCGCACTCAATCGGCAGATTCGCTCATGTGCCCGAGAATCCGCGCGTCGCAGCAAGCAGCGCTGGAAATGGCGTCAAGTCATCAAGAATCACATCTGGCGCGGGATCCAGTGTTTCCACTGGCTCACCGTGGTTGTAACCCCCACGGACCACGATGCTTGGAATACGCGCAGCCTTCGCCGCACCAACATCATTCGCACTATCACCCACCATCCACGCGGCCGCCTCGGGTCGACCGAGCATGCGAAGCGCTGTGAAAAGCGGCGCAGGATCTGGCTTCCGAACTGGCAGAGAATCACCGCCGACGATGGCCCGCACAAACGGCCGCCAACCAAGTGCATCGACGATGCGTTCCGTTGGTGCAAGCGGCTTGTTGGTCACAATTGCAACGCCTAGACCCATGCCATGCGCACAAGCAAGCGCTGCGTGTGCGCCAGCAAGCGGCACCGTGTGATCGACGCAAATCTCGTGATAGATCGAGCGAAAACGGGGCATCGCGCGATCTGCCATTTCATGACACTCGCGTGCATCCGACATGCCGTGAAATCCATGCAATGATCCCGCCAACGCTCGCTCGACCAACATGCGCGCGCCGTTCCCAACCCACTGGCGCACTTCTTCAACCGAACGCGTTGGTTGCCCGAGTTCTGCGAGCAATGCGTTCACGGCCGCATGAATATCCGCGACCGAGTCGACCAGCGTGCCATCGAGATCGAAAAGCACAGCCTCTGGCGCCGGATGGCGTGAGAGCCGCTCAATCGCGCGACCATGGAGCGACGAATGCGACTCCAACGCAAACACATCTTCAGATCCAAAGGCACGCGTCATAGGCGCTTCTGTTCGCAACTCACCGCTGCGTGGCTTCGGCCAGCATGCAAATCAACGACATCAAGTGCAATGTGTTGAGGCCTTGTCTGACGGATAGACCGGCCTTCAATCCGCACGGCATCCATCAGCACAGCCTAGTTCGCGAGCCGCTGCAGCACGCGTGACCAGTCTGCGTCACTGGCGAAACTCTGCGGACCGCCACGATCCTGCTGTCGCACGACATTCGTTGCTGCGATGCCATAGTGACGCGCGAGTTGGCGAACAAGCGACGCAAGACTTTCGACCTGCGTGTCCGTCAACGGCCGACGAGCGGTGTCCGCAACCAAACAAATCTCAATCGCGTTCGGATTCTCAAATGCTTGGACGGTTGCGCTCGCACCATCACCCAAGCCAAACGCCAAATGCGTACCGCGCTCTTGGGTATTCCAACGCGGGCCGGTCAGTACGGCGCCATCTTGTTCACCGTTTCCGTTACCGATGACGAAGTGGTAACCAAGCGACGGCAGGCCGACGGCCGCGTGTTGGCGGCTCATATCGTCGAGCGTTCCCACCAGTGACCCAGACTCGTGCACCACGATCTGGAGCCACGAAGGTGACCGTTGCGTGTCGGTCGACGCCGAAGTGGCGGCCGTGGAATCACCGACGGCAGCGATACTCACGAGTGGTTGTGGGCCCTGTGCGCCGTCGCGATTTCCACCGATTCCATCGGTCAGAACCAACGCCCCACCCGCGAGGGTCATGGCTGCAGCAAACACGGTCCAGACAATTCCGGTGCGCTTTGGGTGCGTCTTTCGCTTCTTCTGCGAAGAGCGTGCGGACGACTTTGCGTTCGATGGCGACTTCCTGGCCAAGGGCGAATCCTTCGGGGAGGGTGCGAACGGTATCGGAAATCGGCTCGCGCATGCACTCTCCTGCAGGAATGACGCAAACGCGTCGCAGCGACCACGCAGACCGCCTGCGTCCGAACGGGCGTTCGCGCAGTTTGGTTGGTTCATGCGGGTTGGGATGGCTATGCGGGCGGGCCCGAAAAACGAGTGATTTCCGGCAGCAACAAGGCGTTTCGCCCGTCGCCTTAGGTGCCCGAGCCTGTCTGTTGGGTCAGTCGCGCGCGCAGCGCAGGCTGAGGAGTGCCGAAGACATCCGGCTCTTCAAGCGGGGTGTAGGCCTGCCGCATGCGATCGTGGGTTTCGAACTGGTTGCGCGGAAGGTCGCTTGGGAAAAGCGCGCGTTGGCAGCCCGTGAGCCCCATCACCACAAAGATCGCGATTCCGACTCCGACATGCACTGTGACCCGCGACACACTCGCCGTTTCCGGCTGCAGCAGCGGCGGCGTTGCGTGTGACCCTTGAAGGTCGACGGTTTCGTGGTTTGCGTGCTGCGCCGTTCGCATGGCGAGATCCTACCGCGGAGCAGGTTCTGTCGGCGAGCGACCAGACGGGGCAGCAAGACGGTCGATTGGCACCATCGGAACTGTTGCCGTCGATGCGAAACTCTTGCCTGTCCAGGCGTCGGTGAAGACGGTGCTCACGGCGACGCCTGTTGCGGGACGAGTGACAGGTTGAGTTGCAGGTTGAGCATCGGGTTTCTTCCATTCGCACGGAAGTTCGATGGTGTAATGCGTTCCCATGAACCCGCTTCGGTAACTCTCGCGCAGTTCTTTCGGCCCGATCGATCGCGGCGGGAGCGGTTGGGGCGCTGCACCCGGAACGAGCATTGCGCAACTGATCTCCAGCGTTCCCGTTACTTGCAAGAAGCGACCGAGTCCATCTGTTGGCGTAAGAACCACGGCAAGAGTCGCCTGTCCGTCGTCTGTCATTCGCGCGGTTGAGAGTGATGAAATCGCAACCGCTGCGAGGGCTGGTGTGGCGGCGGCCGCCTCAGGGTTCACGACCTGTGATTGCCTTTGTGTGAGTTGCGCAATCTCTGACTCAAGTTCGGCCACCCGTGCGCGGGCTGCGTTGCGCTCGCTCGTGCGCGTGGTGAGTTCTTCGCGCAATGCGTCGGCTTCGTTCGGTACAAGCACTTTTGCGCCGCAACCAACCGAGCACCACGCCATGCACGACAACGCAAAAACGACTGGAAAACAAGGCCTCCACGCAGCACTCGGGCTGCAATGCGATGTCGCGAGAGTACCGAAGAGTGTGTTACACATTGCTTGTTGGCGCATCACCATCGCCGTTCTCATCTTCATCGCCACCATCGGAGTCTTCGATGGAGCCACCTGCCACCTGAAACGCAAGTTGCTCAAGTGCAACCGTGAAATCCACGCTCACGATACCGATTCCTTCGCGCACCTCGATCCGGCGCGGCGCAAAGTTCAGAATGCCCTCAACTCCAGCAGCAACCAGCGCGTCTGCGACCTGTTGCGCCGCGTCGCGGGGTACAGCGACGATTCCAAGCGTGATTTCTTCCGCAGCAACCACCTTTGCGAGATCCGCCATCGGTCGGACGCGTAGGCCACCAACTTCACGACCAACCATCGTCGCCTCTGCATCGAACACAGCCACGATGTTGAAGCCCTCGCGACGAAATCGGTCATACGCGACCAGTGCACGGCCGATGTTGCCAGCGCCAACCACGCAAACACGCCAATCGCGATCGCGTCCCATGATGCGACGGAGCGACGAAACCAAGTCCGCCACCGCATAACCGCGGCCAGGATGCCCAAATTGACCAAGCAGCGCGAGATCTTTGCGAACCTGCGCGTCGGTGAGGCCAAGCGACTTCCCCAAAGCCTTCGAACTCACCGTGACCTCGCGCTGTTCAAGACGAGTGGAAAGTTCGCGCAAGTAGAGGCTCAATCGCCGCGCAGTTGGTTTGGGAATGTTGCGCCGATCGCTCACAGCCGCATCCTACGGGGAACACGCCGCTGCGCGAGCAGTCGCGACCGAAGGATGAACTCGTAATCCCCAAACCTGCGACGCACCATCATCGATAGGTTCGCTACCCTTCGGAAATGCACATCGCGGAGATCCTTGCACGCGACCATCCGACGCTGAGTTTCGAGTTCTTCCCACCGAAGACCGATTCTGGCTGGGAATCGCTCTACCGAACCATCGCTGAATGCGCGCCGCTGTCGCCGAGCTTTGTCTCGGTGACCTACGGCGCGGGTGGCTCAACCCGGGACAACACACACGCGCTTGTCGTGCGACTGAAGCGTGAAACGGCGCTTGAACCCGTGCCGCATCTCACCTGCTTTGGTCACACACGCGACGATATCGCGCGCATTTTGGCGATGTACGCAGCGGCTGGTGTCGGCAACATTCTTGCGTTGCGCGGAGATCCGCCAGCGGGCGCGCGCATTCTGGCGCTCGGTGATTTCCGCCACGCAGCAGACTTGGTTGCGTTCATTCGTCGCGAAGGTGAGCGACTCGGCGTCAACAACGGGCGTGGATTCGGTATCGGCGTCGCTGCGTTTCCAGAAGGACACTCAGAGACACCCAACACGCTGCTGCAACTCGACCACTTGAAAGCGAAAGTTGATGCTGGCGCTGATTACATCGTCACGCAACTCTTCTTCGATAATCACGCGTTTCATGATTGGCGCGCGCGCTGCGATCTGGCGGGTATTCGTGTACCCATCATCGCTGGCATCATGCCAGTGACCACGACAACTGGGCTTCGACGCATGGCAGATCTTGCTGCAGGAACCCGATTCCCAGCGAGTTTGTTGAAGGCGCTTGCGCGTTGTAAGGGAAACGCTGAAGCGATCGAAAATGCTGGAATTCACTGGGCAACCGAGCAATGTCGCGATCTCCTTGATGCAAACATCGCTGGCATTCACTTCTACACGCTCAATAAATCAGACGCGACAAAGCGCATCTACAAAGCGCTTGGTGTGAAGCATGGCATGATGTGAAGGCGTGAGATGAAGGCGTGATGTACAGATCTCGTTTCAAGCCTTCACATCGATGTGAGGAACGCCGTCGGTCGCAGCGTCTGGGGTCTTGCGCACTTCCGTACGGGTGTCGCGATCATGCGGGCCGCCGCGATTTCTGCGGTACTTCCACTCTTCTGCTGCGTCTGGCTTCGGATCGATTGCTTCGGCTTGTAATGGATCGCGAATCTCTACCGCATCATGCACAGCACGGCGCGGTGGATCTGCGTCCTGTGGCTTTGCCTTCTCGCGCGCACGAGCCCCAGACGCGTGTTGTGCGATGAATGATGCCTGCACAACGCCTGGCGCGGCGACGCGACCGGTGGGTGGAATTGGCGTTGACCCGAACGCGGACATGCATGCTGTATCGGCCTGAACGGCTTGTTTCGCCCGAAATTCATGGGGAAACGATGCACGCTTGGCTGCGCCGTTCACCGCGTACTCGGCCCAACCGACGCAATCGGTTCGATGCGACGAACCGACGCAAGCAGCGCAAGATCAGCGATCTTCTCGGGCTTCGCGCGCGCCACAACCATACCGCGTGCCGCGTCGACGCTTTCAACGATGCAACCAGTTGTACGGAGAAGCGCGAGTGCCGCTTCATCGGTCGCCGTGACCCGCATGGCAACAAGCACGCTTCCATCACGCACATCACACCCAAGTTCATCAAGGATTTGCGCCAAGTTTGGTTCTGCGACGAGCGCTGCGAGTGTCGCCAACAACAATCGGCGATCAAGCACTTTGGCAAGCGTCTCGCGCTGCGCGCCCGAGAAGCGCTCCAGCACAGCCGTCAACTTCTTGTTGTCGGCCGAAACATTGGCATCGCTCGTATTCGATGGTGCGTCGTCGGGCGTTTGACCAGCTCTGTCGGCTTTCGATTCGCCCTTTTCAAAGACCGCTGCTTCGTTGAGTCGGCCTCGCGCAAGAACTTCCCCCCTGCCGCCGCCACTGCCACCGCCACTGCCGCCACCACCAAAGCCACCTGCAAGGGGAGCCGCCGAAGGAGTCGCGCCACCTGCTCCAGCCCCACCTGCTCCAGCCCCGCCACGCCGACCATCAACAGATCCGCTCGGACGACCTGGCTTTGCAGCCACACGAGAGAAAGTATCGCTCCGCATCTCACGAGACTGATCTCTTGCATTTGCTCCGCCAGTTTGCGTCGGGAGCGCACCTCCAGAGTTTCCGCGTGGCGAACCTGGCTCTGTGCGCAAGATGGATCGCTTACCCGATGCGGCTGGTGCAGCTGAACTCACAGGAGCGCCGGTTGCTGCGACAGGTGGCGCAGCGCTTGGGGGAACACTCGCGGCGGCCGGATCGCTTGCCATCATCGACCGTGAGTTCGAATCGCCGCTCGATGGACGAACGCCAAACTGCTCTTTCTCGTTTTCTCGATCGATGTCGTCGAGAGGGTCTTTCGCAGCGTCGATCGCGACTGCTGCAAGTTGCGCATGAGAGAAAGACTCCAACTTCTTCGCGAAGTCGTTCAAGGCGCGTCCATCGCCGCGGCGAACTTCCGCAAGAACTGCGTCGCCGCCGCGTACCGTTTCACCGAAGAAACCAGCCCAATTCGTTCCGTCTGGCAATTCGACCGGCACAGCGACCAACATTGGCTTGCCCCCAACAGTCACACGGCTCTTCTCAACAGCTACAAAACTCGTATACGGCGTTGCAATCGAGAACGCTTCACCAAGGCGAATCACCGCGGCCTTCGTGCGCGTATCAAGCGTGCCTTGCTCCACTTCACCAAGTCGTGGAAGAAGCAAGTCATCGACTTTCGCGCGGGCCCACAGCGACTTCACCACATCATGCTTCGCTTCTTCGGCGGGCAAATCAACGCGCACGCGTCGCTCCCATGCTCCGGCCGCAGTTCGACCACGCACGACGATTTCACCCGACGCCGCACGATCGAAGCGGCCCATCAACACAATCGGTTCTGCATCGAAGAGATCGGGCAAGTGATCTCCAGCCGGAAGAACATCGTGGACTCCGAGTGCTGGGTCGATCGCGAGTTCAATGTCGGTCAACACCGGTGCATCGATGCGGCGCACGAGGCGATCAATCACTGGGTCCGCGTCATCGGAAAGTGTGACGATCTCACACACACCACGGCCAGCGCGCGCCATTTCTTCGAGCAAGAAACGATTGACGCTGTTGCCGATGCCGAAACTGAAGACGCGTGACGCACGCGCGTTGTCGCGCACGGCTTGTACGACGGCTTGATCGTTTCCGATGTAACCGTCGGTCAAGAAGAAGACGAATCGCGTGCGCGCATCGGCATCTTCGAAACGAGCGGATTTCGCCACAAAGATGCGGTCGCCCTCGCGAGTTTCCCAAGTGCCATCTACGAGCAGCGCGTCGTTCTTCGAATTCGCTGGAATCGCAATACCAATTTCGGCTTTGATCGAACGACCTTCACCTGCGTTGATCGTCCAACCTGATGCTGCACGGACAAGCGCCGCTGCATCAACCACAATGCGCACCGCGCGACCATCCGCAGGAAGATCAAGCAACTTCGCGGGCTTCAAACCACTGCGACCTTCTTGGACGAGCGCTGCATTGATCGCGGTCATCATCTCGGTGCCGCCTGAGCCGTACGCGCCGTTCACAAACGCGTCCGCAGCTTGCTTGTTCTCTTCGGTGGCCAGTTTTGGCTCTGGCCACAACACGCTTGTCGCGCCCGCGAAGGTGATGACATTGAATGTGTCGTTCGCACGCATGCCAGCGATCGCCTTGCGTGCGAGCGCCTTTGATTTCTCAATCGGAAACC
>JASGCF010000121.1 GCA_030054275.1 Limnohabitans sp.
GTACGCCGTCGCGCCAGAGGCATGCATCACAGCACGGGCAAGTCGCGGGAGCACACGACCAATCGCAGCAGCGCTTTCATCCGAGAGTTCATGCAGAAAGGCCGTCGCCTCCTTCGGGACAACCAACAGGTGGCCATCCGAAAGCGGTCCGATGTCAAGGAACGCGAGCACATGCTCGTCTTCATACACGCGATGACACGGAATCTCGCCGGCAAGAATCTTGCTGAAAATGGTCATGGAGCGAGTGTAACGCTCGTGACGCAAATGAGGGGCCGCGTGAGGGGCTACGTGAGGGGCAGCGTGAGGGATGAGGGCGCGTCGCCCCGTTCCTCGCTGCTCATACTGCCGCACTCGAGCCGGGCTCGAACCGCGCTCGAACCGCACTCACGGGAAGACGCCGCGCAGCGCATACACGCGACCGATGCGTTCGAGACTCGCACACATTGCGGCCGTTCGCATATCGCACTCGTAACGCATGCGCGCAACCCGTACGCGGCGCGCGGCAAGCGTCATCTGCCGACGCACATGTTGGTCAAGATCATCTTTGCGGAAGTCATGTTCGTGCCGCACATCACGCCATTCAAGCGCGCTCGCCACATCTCCAGCTGCGCCGGCAAGAATGTCAGGAACCACTTCGATGCCCTGCCGCACCAAAACTTCCTCTGCATCCGCAGTCATATTTGCGCCACCGACTTCAATCACCATGCGGGCGCGACACGCGGCAGCGCGCGCTGCATCGAGCGCGCTATCCCCTGCACACAAAACAACCAACTCGCATGGTGCTTCCCAGAAGTCGCGCTCGAGTACAGCAGTGGCGCCTTCAAATCCTTCGATACCGCCAGTCTTCGCGCGGAACTGCGCCAACTGTGCGACATCAATGCCACCAGATTCATACAACGCGGCGCCCGACGCAAGCACTGCGGTCACGCGCACTCCGCGTGACGCAAGTGCGCGCGCAACCGCGCTTCCTGCCTGACCAAACCCAACCATCGCAACCCGCGCCGTCTCAAGTTCAAGCAGCGCGTCACCGAGCAACTCTTCAAGTACAGCCACAACACCGCTTGCGATGAGTCGACCACGCGTACCAAAACCGCCAAGTTCCGCGGGCTTTCCACTCACGGTTCGTGATTGATCCTGTCGCGACGGCTCGGGAGTTGTCTGCGCAAGCGTGTCAAAGAACCACGCCATGACTTGCGCATCGGTGCCAGCATCAGGCGCGACGATGTCGTAGGCCGGGCCGAGTTGATGACTGATCGCGCTACAAAAGCGACGCGTCACGCGCATGAGTTCATCCGAAGAGAGTTCCGGTGGGTGCACCTTGACGCCGCCGAATGCGCCGCCAAAGGGAACGCGCACCAACGACGCACGCAGCGTGGCCAACATCGCATGGCCCTTCACTGCATCAAGCGACAAATGCGGGGCATAGCGAAGTCCACCGAGAAATGGGCCGAGCGCATTCGAGTGCTGCACGCGGTAGCCCTTGAAGAGTCGATGCCGCCCGTCGTCCATCTGCACAGGAAAATGCACCATCACTTCACTGCGCGGCTGCGCCAAGATGATCTGCTGATGATGACGCAACCCCACCAAATCGGCAGCATGCAGCAATTTTTCGGCTGTCTCATGGAAGAGATTGCCGTGCTGCGGCACAAGGCCGATCTCTTCAAAGATCCGCGATGCAGCAGATCGGGTTGTGCGGGTGACGGACGAGCGTTCCATGTTGGAGAACATACGCAGGAATGCGCATGATGTCGGATGCACCTGCCGTGAGAGCGCGAGATTCCACAACTCGTGATGACACAGCGCGCTTCACGGACCTGACTTCGGAAAAAATTGCGAACTTGTGCAACCCGCACACGTAGCCCCACCGCTTGTCGCCTGATTGGCGAAGTCCCGAAGACGAGGGGGGGCGTACGACTCGCAACGTACACAGTTGCGGGCTTCATTCGTACGACCATGTATGGCGGAAGTGGAAGGTACGGAAAACATGTCATCCCAATCCAAGCGCTCTCGCGCGGCTTGGCAGTTCGTCACACGTGGCTCGGTCATGGCGTTGGCCATCGCCTCTGCTGTGCACGCTGGACCCCCAGATGGCTCGCCTGAAAATCCGTTTCGAGGCGTGCAGAACCCGAGTTTTGACGAGGATGCGATCGGTGTACCTCGCTGGATCGTCGAGAGCGAGCGAGACACCGGACGTTGTGCGTCACCTATTGAAATCATGCACGAGCCGAGCGGGCCACACAAAGCATTTGTTCGCCTGTGGCCTCATTACCTCGATGTGTTGACAGGAGACTGTGCTCGACGATCGTCGTGTCCAACAACGGTCTTTGCGCGTCACTCCACGCTGCGACAAGGCCGAATCGAGATTCCAAACTGTCCCAACGCAGAACTCTCGTTCGATCTACGCGTTGGGCTGCTTCAAGAGCGGCAGTGTCTCACCTGCGCGGACTACCCGATCCTTGAGGTCACGGTTCAGGAAGTGGACGGCGACCTCACAGAAATGGGGCCGGAGTCACGGCACACGTTCTTCTTGAACTACTCAGATATCGATGGAGTGCGGTTCCGAGACGGAGTCTGGGCTCGTGCAACGCTGCCCTTTCAACGCGCACGTTGCGACAGCCAGTTCGAGATCTCGTTTCAACTGCAGATGGTCGGCGTCAGCATGAACCCCATGAACAATCGCGCGATCTTTCCAGCAACGGTGGATATCGACCATGTTCGACTGACCGCATTTGCCGGCACGTTTGATGCGCCATGCTTTGAGGCACCCGCAACGGTTCCGTGTGGGGCTATGTTCTCGCCTGGCGACGATTCTGTCGCAAACGCGCTCGATGAGTTCGCTGGCCCTCAAGACGCCCCGTCAGTAGAGGCATGCGACAACAACAGCCATCGCCTCGCGTGCTGCCCTGGTGATTTCAACAATGACGGGTTCGTGAATGGAGCGGATCTCGGAATGCTGCTCGGCGCATGGGGGCCAATCAATGGATCGATTCCGCTCTCGGCAACCATCGACATGAACTGTGACGGCGCTGTCAACGGATCCGATCTTGGCTTGTTACTTGGCGCGTGGGGATCTTGCCCTCAGTGACGGCTCGTGATGCCACAGCACGTGCGCCAACGGGCGCGTACATCCGCATCTCTCACCACGCCGCGCGTGTCGACCAGTCAAGTCGATGCGCGCGGCGTGTCTCATCACGTTGATTCTCTTAGCGGATGAACTTCACGCTGCCCCACCAACGCGGGTCGTGCATGTCGATCTGCCACTGCGGGCTCCACACCCAGTTGTCCTCAGGTTTCCCCTGCGTTTTCTCGTACTTCGGCTTCTCGAAGTTCGGCAATTGGTTGTAGTGATCGAAGTTCGGATCGAGGCCGCCCTTTGCCGCAGTCCGGCCCTCGAAGTTGTGAAGCCACTGCACGCGCGAGAAATTCACGCGCCACACTTCGCCATCCTTGGGAACCGCAGCTGCGCGGGCGCGTTCACCGAAGCTTGGCTTGTCCCAGTTCGGTGGCTTGAACGCGCTCCACGGAATCGCCCACTCAAGCGTCCATCCCGTATCCGTGTTTGTGGCATCGTCGATCGAGCCTTGCACTGCGATCGCTGTCTTCAACCCCTCTGCATTCCAAGCGTGCTCCGCCGGGCCGCCTTCTTTGTAGCGTCGATGCAAGAAGAGATCGAAAATGGTGCCGTAGGCGTTCACTTCAAGTTCGTAGTACTCGCGAGCATCGCCATTGGGATCGATGAACACTTCGAAGTCGTTGTCGCGAAACACGATTTCGTCGTGCTGCTTAAGCGTCGCCCAAACATGCGGCTCTTGTAACTCAGCCGCGATGTAGAAATACTCGTTGTCCCACAGCATCTTCGCGCGAGTTCGATAGCGCGGTGCTGCCAGCGCTGGCCCTTGGATATCAAGAAAATCGTCGGTCCACGGCGCGGCGTCCCATGATGCATCGTTGAGTTTGCCGTCGAGCTTTGGCGCGTCCTTCACGAAGCGCGCGTCGTACGACTTCGGCGCATACAGCGGCTTTTGCGGCGTCGCCTCGCCCGCGGGAGGAGTGAAGTCCTTCGGCGCGATCACCTTCGGCGGCGTTGTTGGCGGCGCAAGTTGAGGCGTTGACGAAGTTTCGGTTGCTTGCGCAAGGAGCGCCAGTGCAAGAGCCATCGCGTTCATGGAGACATGCAACATACCGCGCAGCGTATCGCGATTCACACGATTTGCGGCATTTGAACTTCTTCACGCTTGATGCGAATTCATTCGCCACGACAATCGCCGCGCTTTGACGCGTCCGCGGAGGCGCAATGCCAAACACCTTTGAAATGCCAAACACCTTTGAGAGGAGAACTCCATATGAGCAAGATGAGCATCACGAGGGAGATCAACAGTCGTTTGATCGCGGGATCCGTTGCCACAACTACTGCAGCGATCGTGTCGAGTTTCGCGCTTGCTGTTGATTCACCGAACACCGTCATCGACCCAGGATTCTCGGGCAGTTCTTCGGCATGGCAACGCACCGTCTTCGTTGCGCCAGGCGGCAGCAATCAATGCGGCGTTGAGTCTGTGCGCGCAATCGCCGACGGTCGCAATGGCCACGCGCGATTGTCGCCCATCTATGTTTCGACTCTCAGCGGTTTGAACACATGTTCCACGAGTCTTCCCTGCCCACCGGACCCGAAGTCGGGCGAGCCGAGCCCGGGCTACCTGCAAGGGCTCGTGGTGCTCTCGCAACGCGACATCCCCGTCTCAGGCGGCGAATTCTTGGAGTTCGCGTTCGACTACCGCCTGAAGAGCGCGCTCGCGAGCGTTGGTTGCGCCGTTGGCTGCACGACGGAATATGCCGTCTGTAAAGCGCAGATTTTCGGCGGTTCGGTGGTGCCCGAATCTTCGCTTGAGATCTACCACGACAGCTCCGCGGATTCGGGTTGGCGTCGCGCACGCATCGGGTTCCGACGCACCTCGTTGGCGGATGACACCGTCGAAGTGAGGTTCACCCTGCTCGCATCCGTGCTTGCGGAGGCGGGCTACGCGTTTGGCGCGACAGTCGACATCGACAATGTCAGCGTCACGACCTTCGCAGGCACAGGCTGCGATGACGGCTGGTCGTGCCCACTTCCGCCAGCGAATCCCGCATGTCCAGCAGCGACCGGATCGAACTACGACACTGTGGACATATTCGTCGGCGTGCCGAGCGCCGCTGCGGATGCGACGGCGGAGTTCGACTGCGTGCGACTGTGCCCGGCGGCATGCCCAGGCGATGTCAATGGCGACGGCATGGTGAACGGCGGTGATCTGGGCGCTGTCCTAGGCGCCTGGGGAACCTCGTGGCCAGCTGCCGACCTTGACGGCGATGGATTCGTGAATGGCGGTGACCTCGGGGCTGTGCTCGGAAACTGGGGTTGCACTGGCTGAGAACCGTTGCGAACGCCCAACGACGGCGCAGATTCCATCAGACGACATCTCCTTCGTCCCGAGAAGTTGCGGCCCGAAGGAGCGGCGACTTTGATTTTCGCGCCGTTTCCTGCACACTCTGCCCATGCTTCGACTGGAACCGTGCGCTGTCACTCTCGCTGTGCTTTCTGCGGCCTGCGCTGTCTCTCCGGCACTCGCCGAGAAGACGCACTTCACCTATCTCTGGCACCTGGAGCAGCCGATCTACTGGCCCGACCGTCAAGCGGGGACCCAGCGGTACGAGCGTGGATGGCAGTCGATTCTGCGGAAGGACGCTGGCGCGACCAACCCCGAGAATGATCTGCGCGGCATCTTCGGACTTGATGATCGCATTGCGGCGTACCAATATCGCCCGCGTGATTGCGTGAGTTCGATCTCGTGGGCCAGCGAAGCAGGCGCGCAGGTCTCGTTCTCTGGCGGACTCATCGCGAACATCCAATCGTTCGCTGAAGCAGGCGGGCAACTTGGATATTCGCCAACCTGGTATTCGCCTTGGCGCGAGTCGCGCAACTGGCAAACGAACACACCCGGCGCTGATTTCCCGCGCATGGATGTCGTGATGTTCTCATTCCATCACGCGTTGTTGCCGCTGATTGACGGCGATGCGATTCGCAAAGAACTCGCGATCTACAAAGAGATCTATCCGCAAGCGTGGGGTGCGACGCCCGGGGTTTCGAAAGGATTTTTCCCAAGCGAAATGGCGTTCTCGACGCGGCTGATCCCGTACCTCGCCGAGGCCGGCATCGACTGGACCTTCGTGTCGGGCGAGAAAATCTCGCGCGCATGCGCCGACTTCCCCGTGGTCTATGGCTCCGGCGGCATCAACTGCGATCCACCGAACAAAGCTGATCAAATCAATCCCGCGCAAACGAACTATCGACGCATTTCGATCTCGCGCGGTTGCGGCCCCGCTGAAGCGATGCCGTTCGCGTTCACGCCGCATCGCGCGAAGTATGTGAACCCCGACACGGGCGCCGAGAGTTTCGTGACGGTCGTGCCTTGCTCGCAGCACTTGGGTTGGCTTGATGGATACAACCCGATGGGCGTCAGTGAACTCGGCGCGCTTGAGCCCTACAACAACGCGAATCGCCCGATGCTTGTCGTGCTTGCGCATGATGGCGACAACGCGTGGGGCGGCGGCTACTCGTACTACATGGAGGCGGTGCCGAACTTCGTGTCAACCGCCGAAGGACAAGGCTACAAGTCGACGGTCGTGCAGAAGTATCTGAACGATCACCCCGTTCCTGCGGGCGATGTCGTGCATGTCGAAGATGGCGCGTGGGTCAACGCAGATGGTGACTTCGGCGCACCACAATTTCTCAATTGGAATTGGCCGCCCGTTTCTGCAAGCGGACAGATTGATATCGCCAACGGTTGGGCAGAAGACATTCGCAATTGGGCGGTGATTACCGCCGCGCAGAACTTTGTTTCGACCGCGGAGCAAATTCACGCGGGCCAAGGCTTGCCCGTGCGAAACGCACAGATCATGTCACCGACATCATCGAGCCGTGCCAGCGAGCGTGCGTGGCACTTCTTCCTCGGAAGTTTGAACTCGGGCTACATGTACTACGGCACAAGTCTCGACATGGAAGTGAAGCCGACGGTTGCGTGTAACGAAGCGATCGCTGAAGCGAACACTGTGATCGGCGCGGGTACAGCCGATCAAACCGCGCCGACGATTTGGGCGCCGCAGCGCTTCCCGTGGAATCCTGGCTCAACGAATTTCGGCCCGATGTACGGCTACCAGCAGTACCAATCGAACGGCGATTTCAAGGTTTGGACATTTGTCCACGATGTTTCGGGCACGCAGACGGTCACGCTGAAGTATCGACTCGACGACGACGGGCAGAACCCACTTGCCGACAACGCGAACGAGTTGTTCGCGCAAACCGCTGGCGTTGGCGCGTGGCAGTCGATTTCGATGACGCGTCGAGTATTCCCTGCAGGGAATATCTACAACAACGGCTCGATCAACTTCTTCGAGATGCCGACGGCCATCGCCGATCAGTTCTACGCCGACATCGTGGGCGTGCGCTCGAAGCTCGTTGACTATTACATCGAGGCGGTCGACGCGCGCGGCAATGTGCGCAAGAGCCCGATCCAACATGTGTGGGTTGGCGACGGCGCGGGTGCAGGAGGTGGTGGTGGCGGAGGTGGAGGCGGAGGCGGCGATGTCGTCACCGTGACTCCGAATCCGCTTGTCGCCGGCGGGAACGCAACCATTTCCTACAACCCCGCAGGCCGTCCGCTCGCAGGTGCTGCGACCGTGAAACTCCACTACGGCTTCAACAACTGGTCGCAGGTGGCGAGCCCAGACCCAACGATGACATGGAACGCAAAGACGCAGCGCTGGACCGCGACGGTGCCGCTGCTTTCGACCGCCACGCAGTTCGACATCGTCTTCAACAACGGGTCGACCATCTGGGACAACAATGGTGGCGCCGACTGGCACTTCACCGTGACTGGCGCGCAACCACCGAACGAGTGGACGATGAACGGCGTGCTCGATGCGGATGCGGTGCAGGTTGCGCAGAACGCAGCAGGCACGCGCAGGTTGTGGGCCGGGATCAAGGGCACGACGCTCTATGTCGCGAGCGAAGACGCGGGCGAGGGCGACGATGTGTTTGTGTTTGTTGCGGGCACCGCTGCGGGCGCGCTGCGCGCGGCCCCGTGGTCGAAGAGCGGACAGATCGCGTCGTGGAGCGCGTTCCTCGCCGATGAGAACGACAACGACTACGAAGGTTGGTTCAACGCGCTCGGGACGACCTTCACGGGTGCGGGCAATCCACAGGCGTCGACGGGCGCGAATGGAGGCGTGGTCGAGGGCACGATCGATCTCGCGGCGTATCTCGGCACGATGCCTGCAGAAATCTCACTCGCCGTTGGCCCGTTCGCGACGGGTAACGCAGGTGCGCTGAAGAGCGCGCTGCAGGTGCCGGCGGCGGTGGCCGCGAACGGCAACATCGAAGCGAATGAATTCGTCGTCGTCGACACCTGCGCGATCACGATTCCTGCGCCGGGTGCTGGCGCGGGTACCTGCTGCCCCGCCGACTTCGATGGCGATGGAAGCGTCGGCGCGTCGGACCTCGCATCACTGCTGGGCGCGTGGGGCGCAACGGGCGCGAACCCGGCCGACCTCGATGGTGACGGCTCGGTGGGCGCGTCGGACCTCGCGGCGCTCCTCGCCACGTGGGGCGGGTGCTAGGTGGACGGCACTTTCAAAGATCGATGCGACTGTGACGCTGACGCGCGCCGGGCGGCCAAGAGACGTGCTTTCGGTGCTGTCGGCGACTCTGAGGGGCACCCGAGCGACGCCTCCGGCGGTCAATCCCGCAGGCCAAGGTTCTGCCTGACAAATGCGCTAGGCGTCAATCCCCGCGGCATCCCCCTCTGGCCCCGTCTGGATGTGTCGGCTTCGGCTCACCGTATCTCTGCGGATACGGGTTCGTCTCGCCCCCTCGCCACTCGGGCGCCGACACAGATTTCGGGCCTTCGACGATCTGTCAAACAGAACCTCGCGGGATTTCTCACCCCATCTGCGAGAAGGAGG
>JASGCF010000122.1 GCA_030054275.1 Limnohabitans sp.
CTTCGCATCCGCGGGGCACGATGGAATCACGATCTTCACGCCCGGCACATTCGAGTAGAGGCCTTCCACGCACCAAGAGTGCGTCGAGCCGAGTTGTCCACCCGCGCCGTCGTTGCCGCGGAAGACGATGGGGCAACCCCACTGACCACCCGACATGTAGAGCATCTTCGGTGCGTTGTTCAAGATCGGGTCGGCCGCGACAAGCGAGAACGACCACGACATGAATTCGCAGATCGGACGGAGGCCCATCATCGCAGCACCGATCGCCATACCGGCGAAGCCAGACTCCGAGATCGGCGTGTCGATGATGCGACGCTCGCCGAATTCGGCCAGCATGCCTTTCGACACCTTGTAGGCGCCGTCATACTGCGCGACTTCTTCGCCGAGCAAGAACACGCGCTTATCGCGGCGCATTTCTTCGCTCATCGCCTCGCGGATCGCGTCGCGGAATTCGATTTCACGCACCGGTCCGCCGAGCGTTTCCGGCTCGCGGAAGTCGGGGTTCGACACAACAGCGTTTGACATGACGGCGCTCACAGGAGGCCTTCCTTTCCATTCGTCGAACGGAAGCCGCAGACATTGGTCGCGCCTCCGGTGAAATCAGGTTGCGAAGAGCCCGGGAAGCGTCCCCACGGCTCGACGAACACATCGGTGTAGAGGTCCGACATCGGCGGCTCGGGCGACTCGTTCGAGAATTGAATCGCGTCGCGTACTTCTTCGCGGCACGACGCCATGATCGACTTGATCGTTTCGTCGGTGATCACGCCGTGATCGAGCAACGCACGCTCGTACTTCCCGATCGGATCGTTCAATTCGTGACGCTCTTCTTCTTCGCGCGTGCGGTACTTGCGCGGATCCGACATCGAGTGCCCCTTGTAGCGGTAGCACTTCATGTCGACGAACGCAGGACGCGAATTCGCGCGGCACCACTCGGCGAGTTCATGCATGTCGTGATAGACCGCAAGCATGTCCATGCCGTCGATCGTCGCTTCCTTGAGGCCGTGCGCGCGGCCCTTGATCGTGAGGTCGTGGCTCATGGTCGTGCCGCGATGGATCGCGGTACCCATCGAGTAGCCGTTGTTCTCGACGATGAAAATCACTGGCAGATCAAAGAGGCCCGCGAGGTTCATCGCTTCGTAGAAAGCACCTTGATTCACAGCGCCGTCGCCGAGGAACGCGAGCGTCACGCGACGGTTCTTGCCGCCGTTGATGACTTCGTCTTCGTACTTCGTGCCGAAGGCGAGACCGGCGCCCAGCGGCGTTTGCGCGCCGACGATGCCGTGACCGCCGAAGAGGTTGTTCGGGCGATCGAACATGTGCATCGAACCGCCCTTGCCCTTCGCGCAACCGCCGACCTTGCCGTACATCTCGGCCATGCAAGCGCGCGAAGTCATGCCGCGCGCGAGCGCGTGGCCGTGATCGCGGTAGGCGGTGACAATCGGGTCCTCGTGCTTCATCGCGGCAGTGCAGCCGACGGCGACTGCTTCCTGCCCGATGTAGACGTGACAAAAGCCACCGATCTTCTTCTCTTGGTAGCTCTGCATGCAGCGCACTTCAAACTCACGGATGAGGTGCATTTGGCGAAGCCACGAGACAAGCGTCGGGGCCGGAAGCGCAGGAAGTTTGCGAGGCGGGGACGGGGGCGCCGGTGTTCCGGCTGCGCCGGACGAAGTGGTTGTGGCCATCGTGGAGGACCGCGAGGAGGACCGCAAGAAGCGCGCGACGAGTTGCGTGCAATGCGCACGAGTCGGAACGCGTGGAAGCCAACGGACAACAGCGCCCGATGGCAAGTCCCGCATTCTTACCGAAAAAGCGGTGATTTTGCAAGCGTCGCTGCGAGTTCGCGCGCACCCCGTGAAGTTCGCAAGTGTCGCTCTGAACGAAACTTGCTCCCGCCTGATCTCCGGCCTGCGGCGCGTACCCATGTTGGGCATCTGCGACAAAAAACTCGACCCGCAGATGCGGGTCGAGTTGGCATACGCGCGAATTCGGTTGCTGCCTGCAACGCTCGGTTGCATGCGCTTGGTGCGGTTCAACCCGCCACAGGCAACTTAGCCGCCACTCACAGCGCCCTTTGCGCCTTCCGGCGAAGGCTCCGCATCGGTGGCAGCCGCCTGCGCAGCAGCAGCATCAAACTGCTTCAGCGCCTTTGCTTCCAGAATCAAGAGTGCAAGTTCAAGTTGCGGATCAACACCCTTCGTCACCAAGTCTTGGATGTCTGGTCGCTTGTTCTCTGCGCTTGCTTCCTTCCATGGCTCGATCGTGTCGGCTTCGCGGCGAAGATTCAACGCCTTCTCGATTTGCTCAGGCGTTGCCTTCACTTCAAGATCAGGCACGATGCCCCAGTCGGTTGCGCCGGGCTTCTTGTGCACCAAGCGACCTTGCAATTCTCCTGGTCCTGGCGGAATCACATAGTACTGCGTCGTCAGTTTGATCTGCGCATTCGCGCGGCCGTCGCTGCAATCACGCACTTCCTGTACAGAGCCCTTGCCGAAGGTTCGCTCGCCGATGATGACAGCGCGGTCGTTTGCCTTCAGCGCACCTGACACAATCTCGCTGGCGCTTGCAGAGCCTTGGTTCACCAAGACAACGAGGGGCAAATCCTTGAGAACGGCGCGACCAGGTTCTGCGCGCTGCTCAAACACGCGGCGATGATCGCGATCTTCACCTGCGACAATCCCGCCACGCTCGATGAACGCATTTGAGAAGTCAATCGCTCCACGCAGCGTACCGCCTGGGTTGTAGCGCAAATCAAGAATGAGACCATTGAGTCCGCGCTCATTGCGCATCGCGCGCACGGCCTTCATGAAGTCTGTGAAACTATCTTCGCTGAACTGTGTGAGGCGCACATAGCCGATGCCTGCATCGGGCGAGATGTACCAATCCCACACAGCGTCGCTGTTCGTATCCAACGCCTTCTTCCACCAGCCGTTGACCGACGGAAGATCGACCTTCTCACGCACAAGTTCCACCTTCACAGGCTCTGCTTCGCCTTCGCGACGCAGCGTGAGCGTGACAGGTTGCCCAGCCGGACCGGTGATCGTGTCGACAGCCTTGTTGAGCGGCCAACCGACCGTTGGTTCGCCGTCGACTTCGATAATGCGATCTTCGCCGCGAACACCTGCGCGCCACGCAGGACTGCCCTCGATCGGCGCCACGACTTGGATATCGCGACGCTCGTCGTGACGAATCTGTACACCGACACCCACAAAGTCGCCCTTGATCATCTGCTGGAAACGACGAATCTGATCCGGCCAAATGAGTTGCGTGTATTCGTCTTCGAAGCGATCGGAAAGTTCTTCGAGTGCGCCGTCGCCGAATTCGCGGAAAATCACGGCGTCTGGAAGTTGTGGACCCGCGAGATTCGCCGCCAACACATCGCGAAGTGCAGCGTTGTACACAGGTTTTCCGACCTTCGTGCGATCAAGCGCGCGCACCGTTTCGAGTTGCTTCTCTGCAGCTTCAACAAGGAACTTCGCCTTCTCGGGATCGGCCAAATTCGGGAAGTTCTCACGCAACGCTGGTGTGGTTGCAAGCACGCGAACCGCTTCCAGTCCACCAATCACCAACGGTTCCCAACCACCCGATGAGATGTGGTCGTTTGCTGCGTTGGTGAGCGCTGTTGTGAGAATGCCCTTACTGATGCCGTCGAGCGGTTCGCGCCAATCTTCCGCGAAGGCGTCGTTGAACTCAGGCAGTGGATTTGTCGGATCGACGCGCTTCGCGTAGTCCGAGCGCATGCGCCAGAATTCGCGTGGTGCGTACTGAGCGAGCATGCTCACGCGCTTGTTGAGTTCGTCGAGTAATCCGTCGTAGCGACGGAAGGTTTCGGCGTTCCCCGAATCCTGATAGAGCACGCGCAAGCGATAGAGCAATTCTTGTGCAAGCAACCAATCGCTGGCTTTGCGTGCGTCCTCTTGCGCAGTCTCCGCGCGCGCGATCACGCTTTTGACTTCCGGAATCTCGAGCGCAGTGGCCATGTCATCGGACAGCGTTTGTACGCGCACGGCGGCTGTGAGCGCCTTGGTGACATCGCCCTTCTCGAGTTCAGCCTTCATCTCGTCCATGGCTTTCGCACGATCGGCGTCGCGCGTCTTCGAGCCTTCATCGACATGCTTGGCGCGAGTCTCGATGTACGCGCGCAAACGCTCTGCGGCGGCTGCGGCCTGCGAATCTGGCACCGCTTCAAGTGCCTTCTCGACCGAATGCATATCGCCCGACTTCGCGGCTTCCCAAATCCCGTCCGACCACTTCGCGACATCGCTTGATGCAGCGTGCATGGCGCTTGGAGCCGCGTCCACCAGCACTGCGTTGCGCACCGACAACGGCGCGCCGCCCGCGATGGTGGGCAAGGCCAACGACGCGCTTCCAAGCACTGCCAAACTTGCGAGCGCAAGCATGGGTCGGCGAAGCGAAACGCGAAGGGACCGAATGAATGTCTGCATGTGTACTCCTCGCTGCGCGGTGCCCGTTGTAGACGCCGCTTCTTTCGACAAACCTCGCACATCACACACTCTGTTGAGAGTTCCTGATGTCACCAACACCGACGCGCCCGCACGCACTCAAACTCCAAAGTCGAGCCCCGAGATTCATCGCGGAACTCCCCGTGATACATCGCGTGACTCACTGCGATCCGGTCCGCTGTGATGCGGCGTGATGCCGTGTCATGCGTGATGGGTCGTCGACCGAATCGGGCCGCAGATCCAACAAGCCTCGAATGGTCTCAGAAAGTGGCGCAATCGGGGAGTCTCGTGTACCGTTTCTATCGGTCACAGGTTCCTTTCCTCAGCGGAATGAGAAGAACTTTGGGCGAACTTCCGATCCGACCCCCTCAACTCGACAGTCACACCCATGTCGCGGGGCGTGAAGACGCCCGCGCAAGGGACGGGCACCCGCCAACGCCGCGGCAGCACGCGGCGTCCGCCCCCTCCCCATCCTCCGAACCGATTCCCTGTCCGCAATGCGGATACGACCTGCGGGCTTCGATCGCGGGCGAACGCTGCCCCGAATGCGGGGGCACAGTCCCGAAGGTGCAACTCGTGCGCCTGCGCGAAGTCACTCGGCGCGATCTTCGCGTTGATTTCGCGCGCGCATGGAATCAACTTGGGTTCCTCGCGCTGCCGCCAGCATTCCTGCTGTCACCGATTCCTTGCCTCATGCCGTTTGGTGTAAGCGTCTCGATTGCGCTTGGTTTCGCGCCTGCGTTCCGCATGATGGCACTTCGCGCATTCGACACGCTTCCGGATGAACTTCGCGCCTTGTCGCGGGACAAACTGGCACGACTGCGCCGCGTGCAAAAACTTGAGTTCGTATGTGTAGGCTTCATCGCGATGTACGCAGCGCTCGCGACATTCGGCGGAGCGCCGCGCAGCGCGTGGAATCTCTACTTCGCAACCGTTCTCGCGTGGTGGTGCATTGCTGCTGCGGGAATCGGTGCTCAGGTGCGACTTGGTCAACAACTGGCCACATGGCTTCGTGCGGATCTTGATCGATACGAAGCAGAACGCGCGAGTCGCGAGGGAAGCACGCCAGAACGCGATCGCGAGGCGGCGGCACGCGCACAAACGCGTTGCGAAGTTCCAGACGAAGAGGAAACCGCGAAGTTGCTGCGGCAAAATGGGATCGCGTTCTGCTGTGTCGTTGCGGGGGCGGTGCTCTTCTTCATGGCGAGCATGGCGCAGCGCGTGACCGGAGTCAACGCAGTTGCAATCACTGGAAATGCTGGCGCAACCAGCACCACAAGCACTGTCGTGTGGATGACAGAGATGGCATCGAACTTGATCTTCGCGTGCGCGTTCTTTCTGTTCGGTTTGGTTGCACTCAAGGCACGCGCCCACGCAGACATGGTTGCGATGGCGGTGCATGGCTCACGCCTTGGCCGCGTCACTCCGGTAGCGCGCCCCACAGCACAACGCTCAACTTCTGTTGCGCACAACACCGACGACTTGAACTTGCCGCCGGATTGGAAACCGCCCCCAACGCGCACGCCACCACCGGATGATGACTCGCCTATTCCGCTCGCGTAAGTTCACGCATCCTTGGAAAACGCGCGCTCAGCAAGATCAATCGCGCGACCAAGCGCAGACGCTTTGTTCACGGTTTCTTGCCACTCGGCGGCTGGATCGCTGTCGAGCACAACACCTGCACCTGCTTGTAGATGCACCGTCCAAGGCGCTTGCGCACCGCTTGGCACAGGAATCACCATCGTGCGCAACGCCAGTGCGATATCCATATCACCCGTGTAGCCGATGGCACCAATGCCGCCAGAGTAGGGTCCCCGTCGCGTTGGTTCGAGTTCATCGATGATCTCGATGGCGCGAACTTTCGGCGCACCAGAAACAGTTCCAACTGGAAGCGTTGCGCGAAGCGCATCGAACGCATCAAGTCCGTCGCGCAGTCGCCCCGTCACCGTCGATGAAATATGCATCACATGGCTATAGCGCTCGATTTCCATGCAACGGTCGATGGAAATGGAACCAGCTTCACACACGCGGCCAAGATCGTTGCGGCCAAGATCTACAAGCATCACATGCTCCGCGCGCTCTTTGTGATCCGCGAGCAGTTCAGCCTCCAGTGCCACATCTTCTTCCGCAGTGCGACCGCGCGGCCGCGTGCCAGCGAGCGGTCGATTGGTCACAACACCACCGTGCACCCTGCACAGAATCTCTGGGCTTGATGCAACCAAAATCACGCCTTCACCCTGCAAATAGATTTGATAGGGACTTGGATTTACCACGCGAAGTGCGCGATACAAGTCGAATGGATCGATCGTTGTTGTGCGCTCTAGCCGCTGCGACAACACAATCTGAAAGGCATCGCCTGCACGAATGTACTCCTGCGCGCGACGGACCATGTGTTCGAAGTTCGCGCGGGAGATGTTTGACGGCGGCACTTCTGGGCGACGCGAGAGATCAAGATCGATCGCACCAGACGAGAGTTGAGGGCCGTCCGCTGCCAACTGCGCTTCAAGCGCATCAAGCCGATCGATGAGTGCGGCAAACGCGCGGTCTGGGGTTGGATGATCATCGACGCGTGCAGACACAATGGAATGCAGCGTTTTCGAGACATGGTCGAACACCACGGTGTCTTGATAGAGCCCGAAGTGGAGATCGGGAATTCCGCGGTCGTCTTTCGGTGCCTTCTCAAACGACAACTTCTCGGGTTCGAGATATCGCACACTGTCGAAACTTGCGAAACCCACGAAGCCACCGACGAAAGCCTTCGGAAGTTTCAGCGATGCCAGCGCATCGTTCGAGGCTGGGCGAAATGGCGCTGCCAATTCGCGCAAGAGTGCCAGCGGATCGCGAGTCAGAACCGTGCGACGCGTTCGGCGTCGATGATCGACCACCGTCGCGTCGAATCCGCGCGCAGAGACTTCAAGGACGGGGCGTGCTGCGAGAATCGAATGGCGCCCAACGCTCGCACCATTCTCAACCGATTCAAACAAGAAACTCGGCGCGGTGCGTTCATCGGGTAGCACAAGCCTGCGATAGGCAAGCACAGGCGTGAGGTGATCGCAGAGCAAACGACGAGAGAGCAACACCAAGGGCGATTCGGCGCGTTGCCTGTCGAATGAGGCGCGAAGTTCGGAGAGATCTCTTGATCCAGACACGCGCGGGAGCGTAGCCGATTGGCCGCCGAGCACCTACCATCCGCCCCCAATGACGCGATCCTCACTCGAAACTCCTCGCGCGAACGCAGCGAGCGCGCCAGCCGCGTCGCTGACTGGGATTCGCAAGATCTACTACAAGCCCGACGGCTCGGTGCTTGTCGAGGCGCTGCGTGGGTTGGATCTTGTCATTCCGCGCGGGGAATACCTCGCGATCATGGGCGCGTCTGGGTCTGGCAAGTCGACCCTCATGAACATCTTGGGCTGTCTCGATCGACCAACCGAAGGCCGATACGAACTCGACGGCGCTGCGGTCGAATCGCTTGGCGATGATGAGTTGTCAAAGGTGCGCGGGCAGAAGATCGGCTTCGTGTTTCAGGCCTTCAACCTCATCTCGGAACTTTCCATCGCAGAAAATGTTGAAATTCCCCTGCTCTATCAGGGCATCCCGGCTGCAGAACGCCGCGCGCGCGCGATCGACAGCCTGCGTGTGGTTGGCCTCGAAAATCGCACGCATCATCGTCCGCGCGAACTTTCGGGCGGACAGCAGCAGCGCGCTGCAATCGCTCGCGCGCTGGTCGGAAAGCCTGCGATTCTGATGGCCGACGAGCCCACCGGCAATCTCGACTCACACACGGGCCGCGCGATTCTTGAGACCTTTGAAGAACTTCATGCCAATGGGCTCACCCTCATCATGGTGACCCACGACGATCGCATTGCAGATCGCTGCGAACGCGTGGTGCGATTGGCAGACGGCTTGCTCGAGAGCGATCGCGATGGCGGAGGCCGCGGAAAGCGGCGCCCCGCATGAGAACTTCCGCTGCAGGCGGCGCATGGATCACGCTCGATCGCGCACCGCGCGTGGTCGGGATCGATCCCGGAACGCGCGTCGCAGGCTATGCAGTGATTGACTTTGACGCGCGCGGCGAACCAAGCATCGTCGACGCGGGTGTGTTTCGTTTGTCTGAAAGCGCTTCGCTTGCAGCGCGTGTGTTGCAGTTGTACGACGACACAACAGCGCTTCTCAAAGAGCATGCGCCGACACACATGGCACTTGAAGCCGTGTTCTCACATCCCGAGCATGCGCGCGCCGCGCTCCAGATGGCGCATGGCCGCGGCGCGGTCTTACTCGCTGCAGAGCAACGCGGACTCCCGATTGCGGAGTTGCCGCCCGCGGAAGTGAAGCGCGCGCTCACGGGAAACGGGAACGCTCCCAAAGGGCAAGTGCAGCGCGCCGTCATGACGCAATGCGCATTAGCCTCGCTGCCAGAGCCACCAGATGTCGCCGATGCCATTGCGATTGCGCTGTGTGGCGGACGACGATTGCGAGGCGTGACATGAAGAAGGCTCGTGAAGGCGTTGCGATG
>JASGCF010000123.1 GCA_030054275.1 Limnohabitans sp.
CTTCTTGTCCGCGCGCCGTCGAACCCGTAAGCTCAAACAACTTCCGCTTGAGCATGGCATCCTGAATGAACGGTTGCGGCGCGCTTGGCAGCAACTGCTTCGCGCGGTTGTACGGCGCGAGAGCTTGCTCATACAGCGCTTGAGCTTCGGGAATCTTTCCTTCCGCGCGAATCGCGTCACCCATCGCGACCATGATCGCACCGTCGAGCATTTCCATGCCCACATCTCGGGTTGCACCTGCGATCGCTGCATCGAGCGTTTCACGGGCTGCTTTGACATTGCCTGAACGCAACTCGCATTCGGCAAGCCGCATTTTGAGAGGTCGATCCGCCGTTGGCGTGACAATCGGGCGGAGGTATTTCGCAGCAAGTTCGTACTGTTCTGCGGAGAAGAGAAGATCAACCACCGAACGCGTTGCTTCGCGCGTGGTCGCATCTTCTCGACGAATGGCCTCTGCAAATGCGGCCTCGGCAGCAGCGTTGTCGTCAAGCGCCAACTGCAAGTTTCCAAGCATCGCGTAACCACGCCAACCGGCAGCCTCGCCTGCAGCGGCGGCTGCATCCGTCAGAACTTTCACAGCTTCTGCACGCCGCCCGAGCACACGCAGCATGTTCGAATATGCAGCGGCGACATCAAGGTTTCCAGGTTCACGCTTCAGGCTTGTCGTTGCCACTTCTTCAGCGCGTTTGCGCCACGCAGCGCGCGTACGCTCAAGAGCGTTCACGCGACCCATGGCGTCAAGTGCGGCCCATTGTTCTTCCGTGAATGAAAGTACACCGCGCTCGTTGTAGATATCCAGGCGATCTGGGCTGGTCGTTGTCAACAGCGTGATCAAAGCGAGCGCATTGCGCATGTCCATCGGCGCCACGCGGAACTGATTTTCACGCAGACGCTGCGCAAGTTGGCGATCACCAAGTCGCGACTCGAGGCTCAGCCACACATCTGTAATTTCTTCGTCGAAGCCTGCAAGTTGGCGTGCTTCACGCAGAACTTCAAGCGCGCGTTGGGTCACACCGCCACGCACAAGTGCTCCGACATAGAGACGCACTGTTTGCATGTCTGCTGGGCGGCGCTTGTACGACTCTTCGTACTGACGAATCGCGCCTTCGTTGTTGCCCGTTTCCTCAAGCGCAGCTCCCAGCGCGCGGTACACGACAGAGTTGTCGATGCCAGCTTGGACTGCTTGTTCAAGCACTGCAATCGACTCGCGCAACTGTCCCTGAGCGGCGCGAAGTTGCGACTCAAGCAGCACCGCTTGTGCAGGATCTCGCTTCGCTTCGCGTGCCACGCGCACAACTTCCGCTGCGCCAGCGAAATCTTTCTTCTCAATCGCGTTGCGGAAATCCGCTTCGATCAGAATCGGGTGCGTGGGATCAGCGGCTTCCGCCTTTGCGCGCCACTCCTTCGCGCCTTGCTCAAGCCGCATCGCCGCAGCTTCGGTTGTGGCGGCGTCAGCTTCACCAAGTCTCTTCGCGCGAGTTGCCGATTCACGAACTGCAATCGCTGATTGGAGGACGCGCAAGTATGTGACGATCGGTTTCATTGCCGGATCGTCAACGGTTCCATCGGTCAGCGTCACGATGCGCTCCACCGGATCGTTGGTCGCGTACAACGCGTTGAAGCGCTGCAACGCAGGATCCTTGGGCCATCGCGTCATCGCTTCTTGGAGCAACGCACGCCCGCGCTCTGGATCACCTGCCTGCACTTCAATCGCAATGGCGAAGCGATCAAAGCGCGGATCTTCACCCATCACTTTACGAATGTCCGCAAGCATCTTGCGCGCGAGCGCGTAGTCCTTCGCATCGACAGCGACTTGTACACGCGCCAGTGCATCAACCATTTCCGAATTGTTTGAGTTCGACGCAGTTGGGTCGGTCTCCATAAGTTGCACGATGCGCTCTTCCATTGCTGGGGCGTTCTCATCGTTTGGCGCGCGCTCGCGAATCTCACGCACTGTGGTCAGTGCGTCGCGCATGCGGCCAGCGCGGATTTCAAGTTCCGCGCGCATCTTCAACAGCGCTGGATTTCCTGGCGACAACTGCAAACCACCGTTCACCAAGTCCAGCGAACGGCCCGACTCTCCCAGTTGGAAGTTCGCAAACGCAGCGAGCAGGTACAACTCGAGATCGACTTCACTTCCGCGCTTGAACACATCGTTGTACTTCACAGATGCGTTCGCAAAGTCGCCCTTCGCAGCGGCCAACTTGCCCTCTGCACGAATAAGCGATGAAGGATCCGACGAACCTTCGAGCGATTTCTTGACATCTCCGAGCGCCGATTCAAGCCGAGCGATTGCGGCTGTCCGCGCTTCGCCCTCGGCTTCTTGTGCTGCGTCGAACAAAATGTCGAATCGCACAAGCGACGCTGCAATGCGATTTCCATCGAATGATGCCGAGAGCAATCCGACGGCTGGGCGAGGTGCATCGAGAATCTTCTGCACTTCCGCGAGCGCTGCATCACGATCTGTGTAGCGATACATCGATGCAAGAATGCGGCGATGGAGCAGTTGTTCTGGGTGCTTCTCGAGGTACGACTTCGCCAATTCAATCGCGTTCATCACGCCTTCGCGACCGCCGCGCGACATGCTTGCGAGCGCTGCGTAGACCGCCATCGGTTGGTCCAACTTGCCGGCCGCTGCAGAAACGCCGTTCAATCGTTGTTTGATTTCGGGTGCGTCCGCCGAGCCGTTCGCATCGACGATGGCGCGCTCAAGCAACGCCGTCGCCGTCACGATGCCATCAGGTGACGCCGCGGTTGCCTCGGCCAACGCGGCGTCCGCCGCCGCGGTCGCGGCCTCAAGCCGATCGGCGCGGCCTGCGCCCTTGGCGCGAGCCAAGTCATCCACAGCGATGCGTGCAATCGAGCCAAGCACGCGATCGCGTTCTGTGGCCGTCAGATCTTTCGAGGCAGCAGCGGCCTTCAAGTCTTCGAGCACCTTCAAACGCTGCGGTTCATCCAACGAATCCAAGCGACGAATGCCGGCAAACCCGCGATACGCCTTGGCAATTTGCGCTTCGACACCATCTGGTCGCACGCTCGACAACATGTCTGACGCGCGATCGGACAAGCCCTTCCATGACGCAACTCCAGGCATCGCCTCGCACTGTTCGACCACAGTTTCGAGGTACTTTCGCCATCGCTCCACATTGTCGCGGTCTGCGCGCGCAAGGTTCTGCAATGACTGCACGAACTGTCCGTATCGCTCATTCGCTTCGCTCTGCGTCTCGGGAACGACCTTCAGAAGACCATCGTTGTACTTCTCAAGGTACTTGATGTTGTTGGGCTTCTTGCTGACGGCGCGACCGTAGGTTTCAACGGCCTTTTTGTAGTCGCCTTGCGCGCTCAGCGTGTCGCCGTCGCGTACATATCGATCTGTGTCTTGGCTGCGCCACCACAAGAATCCGACAGCCGCAGCGACCGAGATGCCACCAGCGCCAACCACGAACAAGAGCTTGCTATTGATCTTCTTTGCCATAACGGTGTTCTCAAAGTGCTGTCGAATTTCAACGGACGCGAGCAACGGGTTGTCGTCGCTGCTCGATCCCCAAAGATCTTTCAATCATTGAGGGCGAGATGAGGGGGCTGCAGCAACGACATCCTGCGTGCCGCTCGATAAAGATTTCTGTTCCCAATCGGGCCAGTTTGGAAGGCATCGCATGACTTCCGGAAGAACAAGTGAGAGCAGTTCTGCTGCGTCTTGCGTGAACGGCTCGATGAGTGATTCATCAGGCCCATTCACACGACCCTTTTTCGTGATCTGTACTTTGCAGTAGTAGGCGTAGCGATCGGTGAGGTTGAATGCCGCTTGGCGTACGCCGTAACTGTTCGATTCCAGTCGGCCATTTGCGATGAAGAAATATCCGCCGACTTGGCGAATCGACGGATCCTTGGGAGCCTGAAACTCGATGGTCGTTGCGACCAAGTCGCCAAGCGGCATCGTGACGCTTTCGATGTTTGCCGTCACAGGATCGATCACATCGAACACTGGGTACGGCTTCTGGCCTGGGACCTCGTTGACTTTCCATCGAGAGCGATCGATGGCGATCGCGCGTGGCTCTGAGTTGCGCGTGAGTTCCATTCCGCCAACAGCCCAGCATCGCTCGGGAATGTGCGGGACCGCGTCGATCGTGCCCGTGTAGTACGCGATGTGTACATGCAGCGATCGCGCATCAACACCCATGCCTTTCGTGTAGATGCGATCGAGATACCGACGCGTACCAAGTTCCTCAATGAGGATGTCGGTGAACACCGAATCGGTTCCTGTGCGTGACCACTCACCGAGCTTGGTCGGGATTGTGTCGAGCGGACGGCGCAACTCGACCGGCTCTTTACTTAGGAACACCTTGAGTTGCGACACCAAACCGAAAAACGCAAGACCGCTGAGCGCGAGCGTCGCGACAGCAATCCAGTACGCGCGTACGGCGGATGCTTCAACTCGCATGCTTGCCACCGTTCGATTTCACGGATGCCTGCGAAGCAGCGTTCTTCGCACCGACATTTGCGGCTTGGCCCGCGTCAACCACGATGTGATTCAAAAACCACATGATGCCGAGATACGCAAGTAACGCAGGTACAAGCCATAAGAGGCCAATGAAACTGTGGAAGTCACCGGTTGCAAAGTCCGCGTTCCACAACGACAGCACACCAAGCGTGAAGACGCGCAGCATGTTGACGAACAGCGCTACTGGAAAGCCACTCACAACAAGCACGGCGCGACGCCAAAAACCTGTGAGGCCTGTGTACGCAATCGCTACGCCGAGTGCAAGAAATGCAACAAGCATGCGCATGCCACTGCACGCTTCGGCGACATTCAGTTGTCGCGCTTCGCCATCGACATACACCGAAATCACATTGCCGCTGCGATCGGCATCGATGCCACAAAGCGTCAACATCGCGCCAGCGCCAATCGCAGACCAATCCTGCATGCGCTCAGTCACCAACTGCAGCAATCGATCTGTGACCGACTGACCAAAGACAATGAAGTAACACAGTGGAAAGATGAGGAGTTTCGTGACACGCCATCCACAGATCGCGAAGGCGAGACCGAAGAGTGTGACACCAAGCGCGATACCTTGGGCATTGTGATGCACGACGAACCAACTTGGTCCGAACGCCGCACCAATGAAGCCGGCGATTCCAAGCAACATGATCGGGAAACCAACCCACGATGATTTCCATGGCGCTGCGGCAATCTCGTCGCGTCGGAGATAGACGAAGTATCCAGCAATAAACGGGACAAGCAGTGTGTGTCCCCAATCGGCCGGTTCGACAATCGCCCAACGCACTTGCGTTTGGAAGAAACGGAAGAACACTGCAACGACGACAACAGCCAAGATCGCGCCACCAACGACAAGTTGAGTCGCGGTGAGCGTACGCACAGCAGCGCGCGGTTCGACCGCACGCTTCGCGTGTGAGACACTGGCTTCATTCGAAGAAGTCATGCGCGGGAATACTGAAGCGCTTGCGCGCGCTCCCCAAATCTGAAGCGATCAACGAGACAACGAAGAGACATCGAACTCTCGCCACACCGTCCAACCTGTTTCCAACGAGGGACCAACCGATCCCGCGCGGGGAACGGGCGGCTACGCCGTGCCACAACTTGTGGTTCGAGATTTCTGTACGAGTGCAGCGCATGAGGAAGAAATCACCTGCGGTTTGCTCCCCACCACCACGCCCACATCGCGCGTGCACAGCGAGGACATCAACCGAGCGGGGGATCAGAAGAACGGCGTATCCGCTGGTGGCGGGCCGAACACATCGTTTCCGAAGTTGCGGTCGAGCAAGAATCCGAAGCCGTAGGTCATGCGGAAGCCGTTTCGAATCACAGCAAGCGGCAACGCGAAGAAGTTTGTGCCGATAATCACATGATCATCTGGCTGCATATAGATGTCCGGCTCAGCGCGATTCCGGATGGCCTGCAAATCCACGCGAATCGTTGCTTCACGATCCTTGCCAACCACGCGAATCAGATCGACGCGGTTCGGAATCGCGGTAGGCGCCAAGCCACCAGCTGCAGAAACGAATCGGCTGAGCGTGAGTCGGCCGTTGGTGTTCTCGAGCTGATAGACACCGATGCGGTTGATTTCGCCATCGATGTAGAGCAAACCAGTTTGCGGCGGCTCGACATAGATCTGGTCGCCTGGACGAATCACAACATTCAGGTTCGGATCGCCCTTCACGAGCGACTGGTAGTCAACTTCGATGATGCGCGTGGCGTACATCGACTCTTCGTCGCGCTGCGCAGTGGCGCGCGTCGGACGGGCAACCTTCGCACCGGCTGCCGCGGCTCCGCGCACCCAACGATTCGTCGCTGCATCAAAGGACCAGCCAGTTGATGGCGCTTGTGTCGGCTTCTCGGCAGTCGGTCCGTCTCCTACCTTCGGTGTCGTCAAATCATCGACATCGACAGCGGGCGCATCGTCCTGACCAAGCGGCTTTCGCGTGTCGCCGATCATTCCTGGTGCAGTGCCAGCTGGAGTTGCGGGTGGTTGCGCGGACGCACCTTCCGGCGCGGATGCTGGCTGCTCGGTTGCCTTTTCGGTTGCCTTCTCGGTTGCCTTCTCGGTTGCCTTCTCGCCACCAAGTTGATTGATGAGGTCATCGATGTCGACGGACGGCTTGGCGCCGCCACCATCACCACCACTCGCACCACCACCTTGCTGTGCTGTCTTGCCAGCCTGAGGCTCTGGATAAATCGGATTGAGCGTGTCATCGAGTGGCGCTGCGCGAATGACAGTCACGCGCTGCGTGGTCGACAGGGTGCCGCCGGCGAGGGCGATCGCTTCTGACAAACGGAAATCCGGTCGCGTGAGCGCAAAGACGCCAGTCGACTGCACAGATCCCGAGATCGAGAACTGAAAGCCTTGGCCTCGCTCAAGCGATACCGACACCAGCGGGTTCTGAATGATGCGCGCAGCTTTCCCTTCAATCTCATGCTGAAATTCTTCGACAGTCAAGCCTGCTGCAACAACATCGCCCAATTGCTTGATTGGAATGTTTCCGGTCTGATCGATCACACGCTCGAAGACTTCCGTCTCACCAGGCGTGATCAACTCGAAGATTTCGATGCGCACCACATCGCCTGGTGCCAGTCGGTACTTCAATTCGCCTGGCACAAGATCCTCGGCCGTCGGCGTAGAAACCTTGGAGCGACGCACAGACGACTGATCAATCGGATCAAGCCGCGACAACACGGGCATCGTGGTCGGCGTGGTTTCGAAGTACCCAGTGCGACTTGGATCGAGGTACGAATCGACTTCGCAGCCGACAAGTCCAGCAACTGCTCCTGCGCACGCGATGGCGCGAAGAAGCCCCTGCCACGGCCTCACACGCGCCGTTGATGCGCGCGATGCAGCGGGACTCGCGAGGGAAATCGTCGCGAGAGGACGGTCGAACTGATTCGATGAGATTGCGCTCTTGGTCGGATGCACAGTCGGAACTCCGGCTTAGCCGTGATCGCGGATGAGAGCCATCCACCGGGAGGGGCTCTTTCCACGCGGGTGCCTTATCGGCACGCTCCGACTTTCAATTTGAGGATTCGCGCGACTCTTTATCGATCGAGTGCTCGGACGAGCACCGCCATGCGGGCGGCAACCCCGCAGGAGACTTGCGCAAGAATGACGCTTCGCGCTGTGTCGTCGGCGACGGCGTCGTCTATTTCGACACCTCTATTGACAGGTCCAGGGTGGAGCACCGGCACCCCTGATCGGAGCTTGGCCATCCGTGCGACGGTGAGCCCGTACGCGGCGCGGTAGTCGGGGGCAATGCCTGTTCCCGCCGCGCGTTCCAGTTGTACGCGAAGCATCATGATCGCGTCAATTTCCTGAATGATCGCGTCTAAATCGTGTGTAATAGTGATGGTTCCTGGGCCTTTGCAGAGCTCTGCAAAGCCGCTGGGAACGAGGGCGGGAGGGCCCACAATCACAACATGCGCACCCAAGCGAACAAGTGCGTGGGTTGCAGAACGGGCGACCCGACTGTTCGCGATGTCGCCAACGATCGCCACACGCGCTCCTTGCAGCGCACCGAGGCGAAGTCGAAGCGCGAGGCAATCAAGCAGGGCTTGGGTCGGATGCTCGTGGCGCCCGTCGCCCGCGTTGATGACTGGGCAATCGACCGCCTGCGCCACCAACTGCGCGCCGCCCGAGATTGAGGTGCGGACCACCAGCGCATCAACACCCATGGCCTCGATGTTGCGCGCCGTATCGACGAGCGTTTCGCCCTTCGACGCACTCGACCCGCTCGCTCCGAGGTTCACCACATCCGCACCCAAGCGACGCGCCGCGACCTCGAAACTCACGCGGGTACGCGTGGAATCCTCGAAAAAGATGTTGGCAACCACGCGACCGCGCAGCACTTCGTTGGCAGGCTCATCACCAACGGCGCTCGGCAGCAGACGCTGGGCGTGGTCGAGCAACTGCGTGAGTTCGGAAACTGGCAGCCCTTCGATCGCAAGAAAATCCCGCGCCGAGTTTGCCAGTTGAGTTCCGCTGGTTCGATGAATCAGTCGCACGCGCGAAGAATACAGCATGCGTGCGCTCAAACGGACGGCGCGACAACAGGAGGCGTTCGATCAGGAGGTGTTCGATCAGGAGGTGTCGGGTCGAGCAACGCGGGATTGAGAAGAGCCAGATTGAAAAGCACTGGGTCAATCTGCAACGGCAGCCATCGCCGGATCCGCAACCACCACGAATGGACGCGTCGCAACCCCAACGATACCTGTCGCCTCGTCGCGGATCTCGACCTTCAGGCGATATCCGCCAACCGAGAGGTACTCGGTGAGCGTCACGATTTCCCCGACAAAGAACTCTCCTCGGCGAGTCGGACTCGAGTCAACGACGGCGGTCCACTCTGGAC
>JASGCF010000124.1 GCA_030054275.1 Limnohabitans sp.
TGTCTCGGGCGGATTCTTTGTCTAGCGTACGGATGTGGATCGCCAGTTCCGGCCAAGTCGCGGCTCTGCGACAGACTTCTCGGTGACACAGTTCGGTAGCCTCGACGATGTCGATCCGTTTACGGTGATTCGCGGCGGATATACGCAGTTTTTCACGGTCAGCGAAGACTTCCTCGGCCGACGATCCACGCTTCGCGTTTCTACAGATGCTGGCTACATCCTTGGCGACGACGCGCCGGTCTATGAACGCTTCTACCTCGGCGGTCGGACCTTCCGCGGCTTTGAATTCCGCACGATTAGCCCGAAGGCGATTGCTGCGCTTGATCCGACGCTGCCGCCACCAAATAGCCCTGTCGGCGGTCTCTGGCTCTTCTCGCTTGGCACGCAGTACGAGCAGCCGATCTTCCAGAACGCGTTCTCCGGCGTTGCGTTTGTCGACTCGGGAACTGTGACCGACGATGTTGGATTCGATCAGTATCGCGTGTCCGTCGGCCTTGGTATTCGGCTGTACATCCCACAGTTTGGCCCCGCGCCGCTGGCATTCGACTTTGCGATTCCGTTGGTGAAAGAAGATACCGACGAGACGCAGGTCTTCAGTTTCTCGGCGGAAATCCCCTTCTGACGCATCGCCATTGGGAGGCGATCGCCTCGAATCGCCTCGCCGAAGCATCGCATCGCCGAAGCCGCGCCGCGTCCGTACAATCCTGCCCCTCAATCTTCGATGTACCTATCAGCCTTTCTGCCGGCCTTCCGCCGCAACTCCCTTTCGGAGAGTTTGATGAACACCCCCATGAAACTTCGCGCGCGCTCTGCGCTCCTTCCTTTGCTTCTCGCTGCAGTCCACGCTCCGTCGACACTCTGCATTCCGCATGCAGTTTCAGCGGGAGTTTCCATTGGTTGCGTGCTCGCCGCAACGAATACCGCGACTGCGATTGCGAATGATCCCGCGCAATCGGAGTCGAACTTGGCTGAGCGTCTTGCCGCGCTTGAAGCGCGCGTGAAGGAACTCGAGGCGCGCCGTGTCGTTGGCGTTGTCGACTTGCGTAAACTGTTCGACGGTCTTGCAGAGGCTGCTGAATGGGATGTGCGAATCAAGTCCCTCGAAGCCAAGGCGATGGATGAGGGCCGCGCACGAAAGGCAGAACTCGACGCCGGCGCCAAGGAACTCGAAGCCATGCCAAATGGCGCGGAGAAAGACGCAAAGCTCGATGGACTGCGCCTGAAGAAATTGCAAGCCGAGCAATGGGCGGCGATGAAGGAAATCGAAGTGGATCGCGAGCGCAGCCTCAAGTTGCAGTCGATCTACCGACACATCCGTGATGCTGCGAAGACGCTGGTCGACAGCGGGAAGTATGCCCTCATTGTGATGGATGACTCGCGCACCGAACTGCAAACGCAACGCGGACAGAACGCGCCTTCACAAGAGGCACAAACCCTCGGCCAAATCCTGCAATTGCGGGTGCTTGGCGCGACGCGCACCGTGGATGTCACGGAAGAGATTCGCGTGTGGCTTGACAATCGGCAAAGTTCTGGCGCAAAGGACTCGCCATCTGCTTCGACTGGAAAGCCAGCGACTTCAGCGGGAACTCCTGCGAAATCCACAAGTGCTTCCCCGAGTGCTTCCCCGAGTGCTTCCCCGAGTGCTTCCCCGAGTGCTTCCCCGAGTAATTCTGCAAGCAACGCAACTGGCTCAACTCCATCGCAACCTGCACCTCGCTGAGAATCCCATGCCCGAACGCACGAATTCCACCATGTTGCGCACCACAACCCCCATGCTTCATCGTCTGCAGAAAATGCTTCCCGCGTTCTGCCTCATCGCGTTTGCGCTTGGCGGACTCGCGTGGAACGCGTCGCGTGAAATCATGCCAGCGCGTGTTGCCACCATCGACCTCGAGCGCACCTTCAACAGCGTACAGGTCTATACAGATCGACAAAACGCGCTGAAGACGCTGGCCGCAGAACTCGAGGCAAAGGTGACTTCGTCCGAGACAACCGTGAAGGAACTTGAAGCAGAACTCGATAGTTTCGCGCCAGGTTCACCAGCACAGGCTGCTGCCGTTCAAAAGGCGCAAGTTGCGGTCGGCGAGTTCCGCGCGGTGCAGCAATTCGCCAACGCGAAACTCGAAAGCGAGCGATCACGCATTCTTCGCGATACCTATGTCGACATCAAAGCGGCTGCGCGGAAGTTCGCCGAAGAACGGAATCTCGACTACATCTTGCTTGATGACTCGCTGCCCGAGATGGATCCAGCAAGCGCAACAAAGACCATGCAGCAGATTTCGGCGCGTCGGTTCATTTTCGCCGCACCTCGCAACGATGTCACAGCCGACTTCATCGCATTCATGAACAAGTCTGCCCCGCAGCCAGCCACTCCATCGGGAGCAACCGGTGGCTGATTCGGGTGGACGCACACTTCTCGAACTGGCCACGCTTGTCGGCGCGACCATCGAGTGGCCAATCGGCTGCGACGAGGCGAAACTTGGTCAAACTGTGGTGCTCGGACTCGAAACAGTCGACCGTGCCAACGAGTGCGATCTCACCTTCGTGGGCAACGCGAAGTACGCGCGGCATCTCGACTCAAGCCGCGCACTTGCAGCCGTCGTCTCTGCAGACATTCCGCTTGGTGACGCAGCACGCGCACGCGTGATTCTGCGCGTGAAAAGCGCGGATCACGCGATGATGGCGATCCTCGAGCGGTTCGCTCCGCCGATCGACCTTCCACCGATTGGCATCGATCTATCAGCGCGCGTGGCAAACTCGGCAAGCATCGATCCATCCGCTCGCATCGGGCCCGGAGTGTTTGTGGGAGCGAACGCATCGATTGGCGCGCGCACGACGCTCTTTGCCGGCGTCTCGATCTACGAGCGCGCCTCGGTCGGCGCAGACTGCGTGCTGCACACCCAAGTGAGTGTGCGCGAGCGCTGCGTGCTCGGCAATCGGGTGATCTTGGCCGCAGGCGTCGCGGTCGGCACAGACGGGTTCGGTTATCGCCCAAGCGCGGATGGCCGAGGCATCGCGAAGATCCCGCACATCGGTCATGTCGTCATCGAAGACGATGTAGAGATCGGCGCGAACTCGTGCGTTGATCGCGGCAAGTTTGGTGCAACGCGCATCGGCGCGGGAAGCAAAATCGACAACCTCTGTCAAATCGGCCACAATGTCGAAATTGGTCGTTGTGTGGTGATGAGCGGGCTGACAGGCGTTGCCGGCAGCACCAAGATTGGTGATGGTTGCCGTATCGGGGGCGGTTGTGGAATCGCAGATCACTTGGTGATCGGCCGCGGCGTCAATCTCGCAGCACGATCTGGTGTCATGTCTGACATTCCGGACGGCGCAACATGGGGCGGCTTTCCGGCCCAAGAGTTGCGGAACGCTTTGCGAGAGATCGCCCTCATCCGTAAACTGCCCGAGTGGCACCGTCTGCTCAATCCCTTGCTCGATCAAACGAAGGCGCGTTAACCCCAACGACCGCTCGCGGCAGCGATACGACCAGCGGCGCACTGAAAGCTGCACCGCGCCAGCGAACGCTTGCTCGCCCCGTCACCGTGCGTGGAAAGGGGCTGATGCTCGGAGTCGAGGCAACGGTGGTGATTCAACCTGCACCGCCACACGCTGGCGTCGCCTTCTTGCGCACCGACCTGAACCCGCCATTGCGCATTCCGGCGACGGTTGAACATGTCGCCCCTCGACCACGACGCACGACGCTGAAATCTGGGGATGTGACGATCGATACGGTCGAGCATTGCTTGTCTGCCATCGCGGGCCTTGGTATCGACAACGCAACCATCGAGATCGACGGACCAGAGCTTCCATGCGGTGACGGCTCTGCTGCGCTCTTCGCAGAACCGATGCTTGAAGCTGGCATCGTCGAACAAGACGCGCCGCGCAAGGTCTTCAAGATCCGCGAGCCCATCGTGATCGAAGAACCCGATGGGATGATCGCTGCCATGCCATTCGATGCGGAAGGCATGCGTGTGGTGTATGACCTTGATTACGGCAGCAAAGGCCACCGCATTCGCCACCAGACCTTCTCGTACAATGTGGCCGAGGGCGATTACATCCACGAAGTTGCGCCAGCGCGCACCTACAGCCTCCGCGAAGAAGCAGAGGCGCTGCAAGCAGCAGGGCTTTGTCGCCACCTCACTCCGCGCGACATTTTGGTGATTGGCGACGATGGTGTACCGATCGACAACGCCTATCGCTTTGACGACGAACCGGTGCGCCATAAGACGCTCGATGTGATCGGCGATCTTTCCTTGATCGGCGCGCCCATCCAAGGCCGTGTGCTCGCTGTCCGGTCGGGCCACGGGCTCAATCGCAAACTTGCGATGAAGGTTCGTGAGCAAATGCTCGCTGCGGATTTGCGCAAGACTGTGGTCGACGGCCGCGTGATGGATATCCGCGCAATTCAGAAACTCATGCCCCATCGCTACCCGATGCTGCTTGTCGATCGGGTCGTGGAGGTTGACGGGTCGAAGCGCGCCGTTGGCATCAAGAATGTCACCATCAACGAGCCCTTCTTCCAAGGCCACTATCCCGGCACTCCCATCATGCCCGGCGTGCTTCTGGTGGAGGCGATGGCGCAGCTTGGTGGTCTATTGCTTGCAAATGTGCTTGAACACACGGGGAAAATCGCCATTCTCTTGTCGATCGACCGCGTGAAATTGCGAAAGCCAGTTGTGCCAGGTGATCAGGTCGTGCTTGAAGCTGAGAACATTCGTGCAACAGCCCGGACGGGCCATCTCCGGTGTCGCGCGATCGTCGGAGATAAAACCGCGGCTGAGGCAGAATTGCGATTTATGATGGTCGATCCAGATATCGAGTGACGCGGGCGTAACGCACATCGCCGCGCATCCCCTCCCTACGCTGCATTTCTCTCCATGCCCACGATTCATCCCACTGCCGTCATCGACCCAACCGCGGAACTCGCGGAGGATGTCGTCGTCGGTCCATGGTGTGTCGTGGGCCCGAAGGTCGAAGTTGGGGCACGCACGATTCTTCGCAGCCATGTGGTGCTTGAAGGCTACTGCCGGATCGGCGCTGACAATGTCTTCTACCCATTCTCAACGATGGGTGGTACCCCGCAAGATCGCAAGTACCGCGGTGAAGAGACATGGTGCCAACTTGGGGATCGCAACCACATTCGTGAGAATGTGACCATCCATCGCGGCACAGCCGTTGGCGGCGGTGTCACTTCGATCGGCAGCGGATGTTTGCTGATGGTTGGGGTGCATGTGGCACACGACTGCGCCGTTGGGAACGATGTCACCATCGCAAACGCGGTGCTTCTTGCGGGTCATGTGCATGTGGAAGATGGCGCGACCATTGGTGGCGGCGCAGCGTTTCACCACTTCGTCACGGTGGGTTCCTGCGCCCTCGTCGGAGGGCTTGCGCGCGTGTCGCGTGATGTCCCGCCGTATCTCATCGTCGAGGGATTCCCAGCGCGTATTCGCGGACACAACCACATCCAAATGACGCGACGAGGTATCGCGCCCGAGTCGATTGATGCGGTGCGCACTGCGTATCGCAGGCTCTTTTGTGAGGCTGGCGCATCGATGGGCGTTCGCATGGATGAACTGCGCAGCGAGTTCGCTGGAGTGCATGAAGTGCACCGACTCTGCGACGCGCTGGCCGCGAGCGCGGCTGGCGTACACGGCCGATCGCGCGAAGCGCAGCGCTCGGATGACAAGCGCTCGGTGCCTCAAATGTGGCAGCCGCAGACGGCAGTGCGTGCAGAAGGCGCAAAAATCGAGCAGTAGGATGAGTCGCGGGCAAGTTGGCGCACGCATGCGGGGAGCGATGTCGGGGAGCGATGTCGGGGAGCGAGTTTTCCCCCAAGTTTTCGGCCCTTCCCGCAGAAGCCGTAGAAGCCGCATATTTCGTTCAATGTCCCTCGCGTGGCGGCCGATAGCAACGGTCGCGGCACCCCTCTTCCTGCCGTCGAAAGGCCAGCCGATGCGGATCTACCTTGATGATCTCGAAACAAGCCTCCGTGCGACGAGTGTCGGCGGCGCGCTGCAATCCGCAGCGTCTGTCGTCGAACAGGCGGGGCGCATGATCGTCGAGGTGAGTGTCGATGGCGTGGCATGGAACGAGGAGGATCTCGCGACCGCGTCCTATGCCGAGCGCTCTGCGGGCGAGATTCGGCTTGTCACTGCGCATCCCGCGGAACTTCTGCGCGACACATGCATGCATGCAGCGGATGCCGTCCTCAACGCAGATGACATGCAGCGCAATGCAGCCACGCTGCTTCAGTCGAATCGCACCAAGGAAGGTCTTGACGCGCTGCTTCAGTCACTTGCCGTCTGGGGCTCTGTGCAGACGGCTGTCTCGCGCGGCCTCGCGCTTGGCGTGCTCTCGCGTGAATCGTTGGCAGCTCAATCGGTCGACATCGAAGGCGCCATCCAAGCGCTCGATCGTCAACTTCGGACCGTCCGCGATGCCATGTCGAACGGAGATCAGACAGCCTTGGCGGATACTTTGTTGTATGAATTCCCACAGGTCGCGAAACAGTTCGCCACCATGCTTGTCTCGCTCGCGAATGAATGTGCGCGCGTCCTCACAAGCGGCGCAAATACGACTCGCGCTGTGTGAGTGTGCAACGACGAAACGATTCTCGCGCGAAGTCCATCAAAGCGATGGATGAGAGACTCAGAAGAGATTGATCATGGCGACCGCAAAGACCGCATCCGTCAACACCCTCATGACCAAGGCGCAGCAAGCGCTTGGACGCAACCATTGGTTTGAGGCGGAGCGGCTGTGCGCGAAAGCGCTGGACATGGCGCGCGCGGATGGCGACTTCAATGTGATGGCGCGCATCGCACTTCCACTTCAAGAGGCGCGGCGTCAACGCATGCAATTAGCGTTTGATGCAAAGAAAATCATCGTGCTTGACACGACACCCGCCGCTGATTTCAACCTTGAAGTCGCGTGCTATCTCATCCAACCACCGCTTGTCGGAGCCGATGCGCGAAGACTTCGCCTGCTTGCTCTCGAGCGCGAGGTTCCGGCGATGTTCCTCTGCCGCGAACCACGCACGCAGTTGGGGCTTTGCCCAGTGGTCGCCATCGGGCAAGTGACCATTCGCGCGCGCATCGATCCACCGCGAACTTGGGAGAAGCCGACGCTCGCGTGGTACGCAGAGGCGTGCGAGCAACTCGGCGACGCTGCGGTCGAGACGCTTGATCGCGGAGCAGAACTTGCGAAGCAAGTCGACTCGTTGCTCGAGCGGCTTGACGCTTGTCCCGACCATGAGGTCTTGCATCAAGTCCTCGCCGAAGTCTGCAAAGAGGCCGCTCGCGCGTATGTTGGTACCACTCCGCCACCGCGAAATGCGGTGCGCATTCGAACGGGCGAGGGGCCGAAAGACGAAGTTTGACGCTTGTATAAATGGAGGGTGTGACCTAGATATGTGATCTAGGGGGGTACAACCTTCCGGAGCGATTGGAGCGAAGTTGCTCAAGAGGCGAATTCGCACTCCGTGCGCGTTGACTCCAGCGCGTTCACTTCCACAGCGTTCACTTCCAAACCATTCACTTCCATACCATTCACTTCCAAACCATTCACTTCCAAACGAGCGACTCCTGCAGTGTGTTGAAGTTTTCGCAGCCCGTCGCCGTGACAGCAACCATGTCCTCGACACGGATGCCTCCGATGCCGAGTGCGTAAAGCCCTGGTTCAACGGTCAAGACATCGCCCACAACAAGCGTTGGTCCCTTCATCGCCAAGAGCGGCGGCTCGTGGACCTCAAGACCAATACCGTGGCCCGTGCCGTGTGAAATCACAGCGATGCGCGGTTCTGTTGGCTGGCCCGCATGAAATCCAAGCCGCGCGAGTGCTGCAAGCGTCGCTTCATGCACCGATTGTCCCGTGACACCCGCACGCACCGCGCGAATCGCGTCGCGCTTAGCCTCCACGACTGCCGCGTGCATGCGTGCGATTTCGGGCGAAATCGCGCCGTGGACCACCGTCCGCGTCATATCACCGTTGTAGAGCGTCTTCCGATTGCGCGGGAAGATGTCGACGATGACGGGTTCACCGGTGCGTAAGACGCCATGTCCGTGATCGTGACAATCGGCTCCTTGCGCGCCGCACGCAACAATCGATTCAGGGTTCTCGTAGCCCTGACCGAGCAAGTGCACGTCGATGATCGTGCGCAAGCGCTCGGCCGTCAGCGGCGCGCCGTCGTGCGTCAGCGTGCCGTCGGCGGACGCCGTCGCGCGCGCAACCGTTTCACACGCGCGTTGCATCGCACCTTCGGTTGCCCTTTGCGCTTCGCGAAGCCACGCGAGTTCTTCATCGTCTTTCGCGCGACGCTCAAGGACGCCCATCTCGGTGTCACACTCAAGCGTCAGGCCCGCCTTCTCGATGAAATGCGCGTAGATCAACGGCAACGAACGATCGGATCGCACTCGCGTCACGCCGCGCGCGCGCAAGCACTCTGCGACCGACTGCGCGGTGGCCGTCTCGCGGTCACCGGAAAGCCCGCCCGAAGGCTCAAAGTCGACGGGGCAATGCACACGATCTGCGCGCGCGTGGCGCTTGGCGCGTTCCATTTCGATATCGCGAATGATGAGCAATCGCTCGCTGCCGCCGGCAGCCGTCGGCAGCGTCACGAGCGCGGTTGGATCACCAACCTTGAAGCGAATGGCGCGATAGAGCGAGAGATTCGTTGCGGGGATTCCCGCCATGACGGTCGCGGTCGACATCGAGGCAGTCTACGCGTTCCCGCGGAATGCACGAAGGATCGCGCCCTGCTCGGGATGTTCGCCAACCCAGTGGATTCGCCAATCTGCGTGGCCAACCAACGCAGCAAGCACGCGCACCTCGTGCGTCGCGACTTTCGCAC